>JBJOQZ010000038.1:0-7125 GCA_046049705.1 Candidatus Parcubacteria bacterium
ACATGCTTCAGCAGCACGAAGTGGTAAAGCACAAGAGATTCTTGGTTTTCATGATTTCCGAAAAGATGGCACTATCATCAAAAAAGATCGAGTAGAATATTGGTTGAGTAAAGGTGTACAAGCATCTGATACCGCACATAACCTCCTCGTATCTCAGGGTGTAATCAAAGGAAAGAAGAAAAACGTTCTTCCAAAGAAATCTCCTGCAAAAAAAGAAGAAGTAGCTGCATAGGTCCTGATACCCATGTAGTATAAGGCTGTGGATATGTACCTTTTGTCAAGGGTTTTTATGCTACAATGGTTTATGTTAGCTAACGTGAGTGTTAGTGAATTAATTTCAGAATAAACTTATGAACGATACTGAACAGCAGTTTTTAGAGTACATTGTAAAATCGCTCGTAGAATTTCCAGATGGTGTCAAGACGTCTCGTACTGTTGACAATCTTGGAGTTTTAATTGAGTTGGTAGTACATCCCGCCGATATGGGTAAAATCATCGGACGAGATGGTCATACCGCTCAAGCGATCCGTACTATTATGAAAGCGTTTGGTAAGAAGAATCAGGCTAATATCAGCGTCAGAATTAAAGAGCCAGAAGGTGCTCCACAATCTGATCAGATGAAGTCACTCGACGAAGCTGTGGAAGGACTTGGACTCTAAGTATACAATCGTGTATTTAATAACCAATCAGTAATTCCACTCTCTCAAGCAAAAACAACCCCTCTTGCCAGGGGTTGTTTTTGCTTTTATAGTGTGAGTATGAATATTCATTTGCATGTCCATCTCATCTCTTTGTTTCCAGATAGTTTTACTTCATATTTGAGTGAATCAATTATTGCCCGAGCAATCAAAAATAAAATGCTCAGTGTCTATACCTATAATCCTCGAGACTTCGTAAAAGTAAAAGGATCACAAAAGCATAAAGCTGAACCATATTTGCGTGTAGATGATAAGCCATATGGAGGTGGTCCTGGTATGGTTATGGAACCAATGCCGATGATTAAGGCAATCGAAAAGGCGGTGAAGGAATCAAAAGACAATATGTTTAAGGTGATTTTTCTTTCACCGGGTGGCGCACAGTTCACAAATGAAATGGCTCGAAGTTGGGTAGAGCAATATGAAAAAAAGATGAAGAAAGGGAAAGTAAAGGTGACAGTTGGAGATACTAAAGCTATAGAAAAAGGTGCTGAGAAAAGTGCTAATAAAAAAGGTAAAGCAGAAGCTATGCATATCGTCTGTATCTGTGGGAGATATGAAGGTGTCGATGAACGAGTCAATCAAGTGTTTAAGACAGAAAAGATTTCTATTGGACCTTTTGTAACAACTGGAGGTGAATTGCCAGCCATGATTATTATCGATGCATTGGCGAGACAAATTCCAGGTGTACTTGGCAATTTTGAGAGCAGGGAAGAAGCCAGGGTGGCATCTCATGAGGTCTATACTCGGCCGGAGGTTTTGGAATATAAAGGTAAAAAATATCGCGTCCCAAAAGTGCTCTTATCTGGGGATCATAAGAAGATTGAGGAGTGGAGGGGTAAGAAGAGTGAAAAATAATTTTTTATTCCCAATACCTCGATGCTCTGTATCGGGGTTTTTGATTGCAGTTCTCAAATAAAAAGGAGCCCTACACGAATATATTGGGGTATATCGCGTAAGGCTCTGTGGACACATAGATGAGTTACACCTTTGTGCCTGGTCTTGGTGAGTTTGAGAATAGAACTCTCCGGTCTGGTGTACCGCTAAGTACACCAAATAGTGATGAAATGTTTATCATCCTCGAGACCTCTTCTCTCAGTCTATCGGCCTCATCTTTTTCAGCCAATAATCCAAGTGTTATTTTGTCCTCGATCACTCTAACTCTTACTGCCCGCCTCTTGAGTGCTTGCCATACTGCACTCGCTAAATTGGACTTACCCCAGTATATTGGGGAATTGACCATGGGAAATTTAGGAGGGGCTCCGTATACGTGGTCACTCCATTTCACATGTTCTAACTCTTTGGCAAGCCCCATGGCATTAGCTGGTATGGCTACCAGTTGCGCTAGCGCATTGAAGTCGTTTTCGAACTTCGTCCTCAAGGACGACCTCTTTGTCCAGGGCCATTGCCACCGTAGTAGCTCATTTAGAACCACTCTTGCTGTTTCTGTCGTCGGCGACGTAATCGCGCTCGGGCGAAAGTTTTCCGCATACGTAGTGGACCACATATAGGCCAATTCTGTTCTCTTATTCATTTTTTCAATGTTCAAATACTCCTTTTCATGATATGCCATGTGCTTTCGGCGATAAGATTTCTTTCAATTGAAATCTCATTTTTAGACATATTGATACCATAAGGAGTCAACAGTATCAATAAACATAATAACATAGATACTTATATATTGTCAATGTTCCACTATTGACTACTTATTAAATATGATTTATTATTAAATATAGATTTATCCCGTCCTGCTTATTAGATAGTAAGATTCTCTTCAATGTTCCTTTGAAGAGTACGTCCCTTTACACCCAATCACCTTCGCTACTGTCATTATACGAGGTACTTTGAAAGGACTTTGGTGTCAGGCCTACTCAACGTCTCCATTCTTAAGTTTGAAGAGATGTTGAGTAGACTCTAAACAATTTTTCCAGGGTATCAGAAAAAGTATGTGTAATTATTATATACCCCTGCTTTTTCTGATACCCTGGAATACTTCTAGGCCTTAGACCAAAAACCCAAAAAAACAATGCAAATATTTATAAGTGAAATAGTGATTTTTTCCATATCGTCATTCTTAACCGGTATGTCTGTGTGTAAGTTGCTCGAAATAATATATCGAATAAAGCATCGATACAAGTGGTTGGTTGTAGAAAGTGTAATGGTCGGTAATTATATACTGTCCATCACTGCTTTCCTTGTCTTTTCTAGTTATGCAAATCGTTTATCTATCACCCCGATGGAAGACGTGCTTATCAAAGCTCTCCTAGGAATCGCGATTGGAACTTTTTTTGCACCATTTGTGTTCTTTAAAGAGTTCAAAACATAAATAGAATACATGACCCTAAACAAGGCCCCGATCGAGTCGTAAGACTCGATCGGGGCCCTTCTTTGATACCAGTCTCTTCGCCGCACTAATTTAAATTTTCTTTCGCGAAGGCTCTTGTACAACCGGAAAACTCCTCCTAAAGCACCCTCGAACAAAGGGGTTCTTATTTTATTAATATATAATATACTATTATAATATGGAAAAAGTTATTGCTTCTGAAGAGTGGTATCAAGGTGCAGATGATACAGAAAGAACAGAAGAAAATACCTCTCAAAAAAGTACACTCTTAAAAGATTTTTCTAGAGAAAATGATCCAAAAGAAAGACTAGAGCTTGCTCGTGAGATTAAGTTGTCAAGAAAGGAGCGTAGATCTGAGTTGAATGCAGCTAAAGTAGAAAAAGAAAGCACCGTTACAAACCTAGAGGCCATAGCTCAAAGTCTAACAGATCTAGCAAACGTAATAGAGGGTTTGTCTCAGGGTCATTTCGCCAGGTTGATAAATTTTAAAAAATTAAAAGATTTAAGAACTCAACTCGCTCATGCCGAAAGTCTCAAAATTGTCGCTGAGAGTAAGGTAAAAAGAGCTGGAGATATTATTCAAAGACACATTATAGACCAAGGTAATACACCGGATGAATGTAAGGATTCCAAAAAAAAGATAGAAGACTTCTATAGTAGACAGATGGAAAAATGGAAGACCTCACCCTATGATGCTTCTGATATTGAAAAATATTTTAATAAAGAATATCTATCTGGTCTATCGATAGAAGATTATCAAGTTCTTCTAGGTAGATTCTCAAGTGGTATGGTTACTCATGTCACCAGACAAGGAATTCGAGATCATATAGGGATGATGGAGCATAGTGTAGGAGTAGGTAAGGTTTGGAACGGCTTTAAGGAACTTATAAAAGAACATGAACTTAAACATAATTTAGATTTGAGAATTACTGAGGAAGACAAAGAAGCTGCAATTGCAAGGTATTTTGATTTAGCAGGGACCGAGACAAAAGAAGAGGCTTTGTCTAAATTAAATCGTTTTGTTGGATTAGAGTATCAACATCACGCTGGAAGCTTTATTGATTTTCATTCATTGCATTTTGCAGTAAAGAGTGTTGGAGATGCATTTTATGGCGGGGAGTCTGGTAACGAAATATTTATTGCGTACCCATCATACATGATGGCTGCCAATCATTTTCATAGACGAGACCCACATACTCCTGCGGTAGGGGTAAACTACAATGATGTGTGGGTGTATGTTGCTGAGGATGATTCTATGCCAGTAGATGCGGGTGTAGTATTTATTCCCAAAAATGCAGCAGTAAATCCAGAACACGGTTCTAGATATGAAATAGGTGAAGGTAATGAAGCTATTCCTGATCTCGAGAAGATAAAAAAAATAGCAGGAATTATAAAGATGCCTGAGTTTATTGAGTTTGGTGTAAAATTGCAGGAAAAGATAGGAGAAATGCCAGATGGGTTTTCAACTTACAAAAAAATACATCTGGAGACATATGAAAAAGAATGGAATAGCGAGATGGATGAATTACTCAATACTTTAAGATCGATGTTTCAAGGTATTACAGAAGAAGATATCGATATAATTATGGATTATGTCTTTTTGGATCAAATAAATAGAGTTAATTCCGAAGGATTAGATAGGGAAATTGAGGATGTGATAGAGGTTAGGTTAATGAAGATGGGAATTTATTATAAGAGTTCTTCCACTACAGTAACTTCTCAGGAATATTGGGAAAAATATTTTAATACACACCCAACACACAGACCATCAAAGATAGTGTATTACGAGGGAGGAAACCCGACACAAGCTCTTCATGATTGGCAATTTAATACCAAACAATCATCTAAGCCAGCTTATGCACTTGAAAATAATCACCATTTAACCTTAGGTGATAAAAATGTCGGTATTCCTGAAGTTATAACAAAGGAAATGCAGAGATTTAAAGCAATTGTAGAGAAAGTTATAGATGATTTCTATCAATACCAGTAAATAATATAGTACGCTCGATACGCTACACCGCATTCAATTATGGTGAAGTCAGAAGATATGTCTTGGCAAAATACTTATCTATCACAATATACCCATAAATCAATTGACTCCTGTGGATAAATCGGCTATTATAGGCATCTGCGTGAGACGATTGAGTTTCTGGCCCGACTCTTCGCATGAAACCCTCCTTTACAAAGTTTAGCTAAACTTCACTTAGGCCATTTTTATACTTTACCCTTCACATTATTAAAAAGACGCATCAGAAGCGCCTCTTTTGTTTTATGTGAATACGATGAAGAATATATAAAATGATTCTTAGTGCTGACTGCATTGTCATTATGTATCTATGCGTTCCGTTATGCATGGATAGATAATACTGCGTGGCAGAATCAAAAGTGATGTCAAAACAAGTATTGGAATCATTATCATAATCTGTGTGCATTCATTAAATTAAATATCAATTTATATGCGACAAAAGAAAATTTTCTCGAAATTTAAAGAGCCATTGGCTCCGCTTCCAAACTTGGTCGAAGGACAATTAGAATCATTTAAATGGGTAATCGAGAAAGGTCTTTCAGATGTACTTGGAGAATTCTCATCAATCCAAGACTTTACTGGTAAAAAGTTCGAACTAGATTTCACTGGATTTGAACTTCAGAAACCAAAGTACGACGAGTTTCATGCAAAAGAAAATAAAATCAACTATGAAGCACCACTTAAAGTGATGGTGAAGTTGAAGAATAAAATTTTAGGAACTGAAAAGGAACAAGAAGTGTTCATGGCAGATTTCCCAATGATGACTGAACATGGAACATTTATCATCAATGGTATTGAGCGACTTATCGTACCTCAGCTTGCGCGTTCATATGGAGTATTCTTTACTGCATCTGAAATCAAAGGTAAGAGCTACTATGGAGCAAAAATTATTCCTGCACGAGGTGCTTGGATCGAAATCGAAACAGAAGCTGACGGAGCTATGTTTGTAAAGATTGATCGAAAGCGAAAATTTCCAGTAACATCTTTGTTGCGTGTTTTTGGTGCGGAAACAAATACTGATATCCAAGATTTGTTCAAAGCAAGCCGATACGCTAAAGCGCATATCGATGCCACTCTTGCAAAGGACCATGCACAAACAGCTGACGAAGCATATGTAGAAATCTACCGAAAGCTTCGAGATGGAGATCTTGCGACACCAGAAAATGCCCGAGAACATATCGGTACGCTTTTTAGCGCTGAACGATATGAATTCTCACGAGTAGGACGATTCCGATTCAATCAACGATTTGGAAAGCCTATGGATGAAAAAGCGCTTTCTCAAATGGCGCTTACTATCGATGACCTTGTGACAAGTATTTCACATATGGTTGAACTCAATCATAATCCTCAGGCGGAAATCGACGATATCGATCACCTCGGTTCACGACGTGTTCGATTCGTAGGAGAAATGCTTCAACAAAAAATTCGAGTTGGTATGACTCAGATCAAACGAAACATTCAAAACAGAATGTCGACTATTGATACTGATGCAACATTGCCAGTTCAATTTATCTCACCTCGACCACTCCAGGCTCGAATCAAAGAATTCTTTACAACAAACCAATTGTCACAATTCATGAGTCAGGAAAATGTCCTCTCAGAACTTGAGCACCTTCGACGTATCTCAGCTCTTGGGCCCGGCGGTCTTACACGAGAACGAGCTGGTATCGAAGTCCGAGACGTTCACCCTTCACACTACGGCCGAATCTGTCCGATTCATACACCGGAAGGTCAGAACATTGGTCTTGTACTCCAGCTTGCTACATATGCTCGAGTGAACCACTTTGGTATGATCGAAACTCCATATGCGAAAGTAAAAAATGGAAAGCTTACAAGTGAAATCGTATACCTCAACGCACTCGAAGAAGAAGGATTTAAAATTGCCCATGCTGCAACTCCGATTGATGCCAATGGCAAAATTACAGGTTCAATTATCGAAGTTCGTTTGATGGGTAAGCCAGAATTGGTAAGTCCAGATGAAGTAGACCTTATGGACGTTGCAACTGAACAAGCCTTTTCAGTTTCAACTTCAATGATTCCTTTCGTAAACCACGATGACG
>JBJOQZ010000039.1:0-5701 GCA_046049705.1 Candidatus Parcubacteria bacterium
CTGCACTACTACAACCACATCAAGAAGCATCGAGGACTGGGCATGAATGGTGTGAGTCCTTTTGAGAAGCTTCAGCTCTTGAAAAGTGAGAGGGTGTAAACTTTTGGCTGCAAGGGTACAATATTTGTCATATCGTATGTTCTGTGACATAATCAAAAAAGCCAATTTGCTCTTGTTGGTAAGCGTCTACTCAGAAGACGCGGGATTGTCCCAGGGTAACAGTTGAGTATACCTGGAACTTCACAAATGAGTTGTCCTGCCGAATTTGCACTGAGGAGATTCGATTGAAAATCTTATCCTCCTTGAAGCATGACAGGTTAAAACTTTCTCGACCGAGCTTATCGGTTCTGGAAACCGGTTTGAAGTCGAGGACAAGGTTAAGGATATAGCCCTAGTTCATGGGCTATATATATGCAGCCTCGGTTGCCGTGCTTGCATATATTACACTGAGTTGAACAAACCGCCGCGGGAGCACCCTGCGGCGGTTTTTACATACTTTATAGAGGAAAAATACGGCTTATTTACACAATATTTACCATGCCATGAAACTTGACAATATACCAATAAATGGTGTATAATATTTACAGTAACTGTCCGTCACAGTACCGGTGTGGGTTCAATCCCTACCCTCTCCAACAACATTCAGAAATACAACAATTCTTGGACGATTCTGCGGACGGCAGAAGAGTTCATTGACAACTCAACAGCACGAAACAAAAATGAAATTTGAACCACTAAATCCACAACATGACGATGACCCTATCAAAGGGGCTCGGACAGAGAGGGGCACAGTCATCATCGACGTCGATGCTGAAGGAGTTCCGCCTCCACCTCCGCCTCCACCTCCGCCTCCTCCACCGCCTACGCCAGCATCATCTGCAAGCAGCAACATACCACTCAGTGACAATGAGCCCACGCTCCTAAAGTACGACAACAGAGATGTGAGTCTCATCACACTCTTACTGTCGTACACCACTGTAATCTGTATTTGGTTAGCTATACGCACGTTCCTCCCAGGAATGTGGGCATTTGTGCCGAACTGGGTCACATGGCTATTGTTTGTGCTCCCACTCTGTGCTCTTCCCTCAATGCAGTTTTCTGCCAAGATTGATGCGGTGTATACCGTGACAGTCTTCGGTAAGGATACTGGTATGAGGCTGGGACCAGGACTTTCTTTTCTGTTTCCTTGGCTGTTTAAGACAGCTGAGTCACCTATGGCGGACCAAGTAGATGCTGTGGGTGAGAAGGGGGAGTTTGTGCTCACATGCAAATTCACCAACCTGACAGCAGATGAGAAAGGTAAGTCACAAAAAGCAATACCTAGGACAAAGGTGAAAATGTCGCTCAAAGTCCATTGGAGGATTAGTGACCCATATCTTGCGCAAGTTAAGATGGGGTTACAACCAGGGGACCAAATCCTCTGGGGATCTGACAAGGATGGCAACCCAGGAAAACACAAGAAAAGGTTGTTAGACCTAATCTTGCCTGAGGTTGAGAAAATCATCCAGACTCAAGCAAGTGACTCCGGAGTTGAAGCCGCCGACGTAGTCAGCGGTGGACACAATAGAGCAATCGAAAGCGGCAGCAATATTGATGCCCTGAATACAATCATGAGTAGGTATGGAGTAGAAGTACTCCGCCTATCCCCATCTAATCCAAAATTCGAAAGACCTGAAGATGCGGCAGCTGTCGCAGATGCAGGTAAAGAACCACTGGAGAAGAATAAGGAGATGGACGATGCAGACGCTACAATGGCTCTCTTTGACAAGATCCTCAATGGACTGCTCGAAAGAAGGTTACCCATTGAACAAGCTCAGAAAATGGCGATGGATCAGGCAAATGCCTCACAAGGCAAGATTGATCTTACGCTTAGTTCACTGCTCGAAAGACTCCTCGGAGGTCTCTTTGGAAAGACGAAGCCTGCATCCGAACAACCGAAACAATAAGGCCGTAAAAACGGCAAACCACCAACACCACCGACAATATGAAAAAATGGTTAATCTGGACCCCTATCGGGGTTATCCTCCTGATGCTGGCGATAGCGCTCTTTAAGACGCCGTCAGCCACAAACCCCAACAGTACACCGGACAAGAAAGAGCCGAAACAGTCGGCATCCGATACACCCTCTTCAGCCTCCTGGATCTCCGATCCATCCAAGCTGGAAAAGGATGAACTGCAAAACAAACACATCGTGAAATGCTTAACGGAGTCTTACGGGCTCCCAAAAGCTGTAATCGAACAACTGCTTGCAGCAGCAGGCGGCACACCAAACGAGAAGTTCCGCAAGGAACTCTTCTACAAGTTCGGTGTTGCTACACCAACTGATTGGGGCCGGCTTCCCCGCTGGCCACGCGCAGTACCGATTGGTACTACGATTGAGTATACGTTCAGACTCAAGCCCGGCGAGACTTCACAAGTCTTTGCCATGCTAGGAGTCTGGGCTATAACCATCGAGCCGACCGACTGGCGGATGTCTAGGGATCTGGATTATATCCTAGACCCCGGGCAGCCGTACGGTAAGACGGTCCAATACCGACCTCTTCCAACCAAGCAAAATCGATACCTTGACCCAGCAACAGGTAAAGAAGTCGACGGAGCGGCAAGGAATACATACCAAGTGGCTTTGCCACAAGGATATGTTTTCCCGGCTAGCAAAAATGAGGTCGAGTTCAAGGTCATCATGGTCAGGGAGAGAAACCCTGATTTCAATGAGTAAGCCGCGAGGCTGAAAGTTGATCGTGCTGTAAGTAGACTCTGTACCCATTGAGGTACATTTGTGCCCTTGAGGTACAAAACGCGAGGGCGCCGCCGGTTATCCGGAGGCGCCCTTTTTCTTTTGCGTTTTTTTAGGTCTCGTCGGTCTAGTGCAGAAAAATCTATACTAGCCCTACACCATAGACATGGCTACAATTTCAAAACCTTATTGATTTCAGTTTGTGTAGAACCATCAACTCCTATGGTACCAAGGATAATGTTGATAATTCCATATGCTGAAATCATAATAAACATTCCAAAAATTCCCCAAATCATATGTCGACGACCTGTCTCACGATCAGAATCACTATCCCCATTTTTAACATAAGAGAAGACACCCCACATAAAATAGAGTAATGCAACCAAGAAGAGAAGCTTCAGTATCGGATTGAGAATTGCAGCGTTTACTTTATGTATGAAGTCTATGATGTTTGCATCGTTCATGATGGGAGTGAAATGTTCTTAAATAAATAGAGAATGTTTGATTATCTGAATTGACCTCCTGGAACTGGAAGTTGAGGTGCTGGAGGAGCAGATACATCGAGGTTGAAACTTCGAACCAAGATATTTACAAGTCCCCATACAGATACCATGACGAAGAGGGCGATAATACCCCAAATCATGTATCCTTGTGCCTCCTTTCGTGCATCTCCATCGGCACCAGCAATTACGAACTTGAACACTCCCCAGAGGAAGATAAGTACAGTGAGGGCAATAACAAACGGAATGAGACGGTTAATCAAATCATTTGCTTGATTTAAAAGACCAAGCAAACCACCAATACCAACACCAGTTGTCTGTGCACTTGCAACTGCAGGCAAGAATACTGCAACAAGAGCAGAAAGACTTAATGCTTTTTTCATTTTTAAAATTATGTTTACGTAAACTGATAAGCGACCAAGGGTCACCCTTATATTATATACTATTTAAAGCGTGGCACACCTGGTCCCTGTGGAGCAGTACTTGCACCTGTTAGACCTGTAGTCCTCCTAAGAAGATTTACAAGTCCCCATACAGATACCATGACGAAGAGGGCTACGACACCAAATACAATTATCTGCCTCCCCTCTTTTCGCGACTCTTCACTCCCACTACGCACCATCTGAAACATACCCCAAAGAAAAGTAAGTAATGTGAGTGTAATAATAAATGGTGCCAACCTACCTAGAAATGTACTTGAATATCTTAGTATACCCTCTATGGTCCTATCTGAAGGTGTATCTGAAAGACTGGTGTCTCCAAGTGAATAATCTTGATTCAAGGCTTGCTCCTGTGTGATTGCAGGTGGATTATATAAGTCTGTACCTTCTAGAGGACTTCCATTGGTAGGAATAACCGTCGATCCACCTGAACTATTAGGTATTGATACTGTTGCTGCATCCGCAATAAAAGACATTGCACTCAAACAAAACAAAAATATTACAAAGATAATGAAATTAATTTTTGTTAGTTTTACTATCATGGTCAAAATAGTTTTATTTTAATTGAGGTATATATAATTGACTTCCTCCAAAGAATGTATTGCTAAGTATTGCAACCAATCCCCATACAGATACCATGACGAAGAGGGCTACGACACCGAAAGTAATTACCTTAATCGCATCTGAGCGTGCATCTTCGCTATTGCTTCTTACGAGTTGAAAGATACCCCACAAAAATACAATCACCGTAAGTGACACAATAATCGGAACAAAACTAGATACGATATTGTATATTTTTTCAACTAATTGCTCAAAATTTGAAACGGTTTGAGCATATCCAATTTTAGGTAAAATGAGTAAACTGGTGATTAAAACGGGAAGTGTTTTTTTCATATTGTTATGAAGTAAGTGTTTTAACAGTATTTGTAATAACCATAGAGATAACTTTTGCTCCAAGTAATACCGCTGCACCTATTGCAGTCCAAGTCAGTTGTTGGTGAGCTGCAGATATCGCCTTTGGATCACCTTGTGCAGTAATGTATTTATATCCAGCTAAGATAATTGAAAAAATAACTACGATAGCACCAAGTGGGATTACCACTTTATCGAGAAGTGCATATAAAAATGTTTGCAGAGTGCCTCCTGATTGTCCAAGGGGGTTTGCAAAACCAGATTGTCCAGTCGGAGGTCTTTGTGTTGCACCACCAGTCCCACCACCCTGTGTTGCCCCTCCTGTACCTTGTGCCAATATAACCGAAGCTGTATTCCCTGCTTTTTCTATTTGAAAACTTGATGAACTAAAAAAAGTAAAATATGACAATGCCAACGAAAGTGCCATCGCAACACTGAGTACTGGCACAAGCGATCTATGTTTTTTCGTTTGAGATATAACTTGATTCATATGCATATATTGTATCATAGACTCCTATACGGATATTACATACCTGGCAATCTAAACTGTGCACCTACACCAAGTTGATTCAAGATGAAGTTCACTATGAGCCAAGCTATCATTGTTACAATAATACCGATAGCAGCTTTGGTCATCATATCTTTTGCTTTTGATATCTCTCCAGAATTTCCTTGATTGGTAATCATCTTAAATCCAGCCATCATAAAAGCAACCGTCGTACCTAAGACTGCTAGAAATATTGCAAACTTCAAAACCTCACCACCGAGGGCAAGTAGTTCCGGCCACCCACATTCTGGTTGATTGCCACTGATAGCTTTATTGCACTTTGCAGGGATAGTAAAAACACTAAATGTACCAGGTTGTGATTGAGCATATGCTTGATTTACACTAATCAAAAATGAACTAGCGAATAGAGTGCATGTAAACAAGGATACTGCTATACGAGAAAATGTTTTTTTCATAAATATATAGATATATGTCTAAGATTTTATACCTTGCAATAATAACTCCAATCTTTGCTTGGCCGTAGTAAGTGCATCTGTAGGCAAAGATAATCCTGTTGTTACAGATTCTACCATATCTCTAAAGATTACAGCTGAATAAATCGGATCTG
>JBJOQZ010000040.1:0-3344 GCA_046049705.1 Candidatus Parcubacteria bacterium
CTTCTGACAGATGATACTGCAAGTATTAAGCTCATGTGGATTCGACAACCGTATATTGCAAAACTAATTCAAAACGATAGTTTGGTAAAAGTGGTAGGTAAAGTCAGCATGAAAAATGGCAATTCGATATGCATAAATCCTAAGATTGAATCAATTGCCAGTATTCCTGCGCATAGTGGATCACCCTTATTTAATCAAAAGGATACAGTAGCACCGATTGCACATTGTAGCCCGGCATATGCGGAGACAAAAGGTATTACCTCGCTCTGGTTCTATCATGCATTTAAAAAAGTTTTTGCAGATGCTCGATTTAGTTTGGAATTCAATGCTCAGTCTGACCCAATTCCAGATGAGATACGCCAAAGATATCATCTCCCTGCCCTACACACTGCTTTGGTCTGGATTCATGGTCCACAAAAAATCCAAGATGCCGAGGTTGCTAAAAAACGTTTTGCATTTGAAGAAATTTTCTTTATACAAATTCGATCGCAAATTGAAAAGAAACTTTCGATGCAACAAAAAAGTTTTGTCATTGCTGATCATCGAAGCGTAGATCAGTTTACAGATCGACTCGGATTTTCTCTCACTGAAAGCCAGCAACAAAGTATTGAGGATATTTTGAAAGATATGAAGAGAGAATATCCGATGTCCCGCCTCCTCGAAGGAGATGTAGGTTCTGGTAAAACTGCAGTTGCTGCCGCGGCTTCATATGCTGTGGTAAAAGAGCGGCCGAAGAATCAAAAGTCTGGCACGTTGCAAGTCGCGTATATGGCACCAACTGAGATTTTAGCTAAGCAACACTTTGAATCATTTATAGCCCTGTTTCGCCATCTTCCTATATCAATTGGCTTAATTACAGGAAAAGAATGTCGTAAATTCCCATCTAAAGTCAATCCAAATGGTTGGACAAATATCTCTCGGAGCCAGCTCTCAAAATGGGTAGCAAATGGTGAAATTGCAATCGTCATCGGGACCCATGCCTTGATTCAGAAAAATGTTAATTTCAAGCATCTTGCACTTGTTGTGATAGATGAGCAACATAGATTTGGAACAAACCAAAGACAAAAACTTGCAAAGAAACATGATCGAACACCGCATCTTCTCTCTATGACTGCTACCCCTATTCCCCGCACACTCGCTCTTACCCTATATGGCGACCTTGATCTCTCTATCCTCGACCAGATGCCGACAGGAAGAAAGAAAGTTGAAACAAAGATTGTTAAACCTGAAGAGCATACTACTGCATATGATCATATTCGTAGTGAAATAGAAGCAGGTCGACAAGCCTATATCATTTGCCCGCGCATCGAGGACAGCGATGAAGACGAAATCAAGTTGGCGCGGCAAAATCCAATGATAGATGAACGCACCATGGCAATCAAAATGATGAAGTCTGTCACAGGTGAAGCAAAACGTCTGAAAAAAGAGGTATTTCCAGAATTCAATATCGGTATTTTGCACGGTAAAATGAAGCCTTTAGAAAAAGAAAAAGTGATGAATGCCTTTTTGTCACATGAAATTGATATCCTTGTTGCCACATCGGTTGTCGAAGTGGGTGTAAATGTACCTAATGCCTCAATAATCTTAATCGAGCATGCTGAACGATACGGTCTATCACAACTCCACCAACTCAGAGGACGAGTTATCCGTGGTAATCATCAACCATATTGTTATCTTGCAACAGATACTAAATCTGAAAGTAGTCTAGAACGCCTAGAAGCGATTAAAACTGCAAAAAATGGATTCGAGTTGGCTGAGCTCGACCTCTCAATCCGCGGTGTCGGCGAGCTCTATGGTGCCAAACAATGGGGCGTGAGTGATATTGCCATGGATGCAATTCGAAATCTCAAAATGGTTGAAGCGGCTAGAAAAGAGGCAGCAAGTTTAGTATCTGAAGATATGTCTCTTGGTGCTTATCCACGCATCAAATCCAGACTCGATGAGCAAAAAGAGGTGCACTTTGAATAAACAAAACCTAAGTCATCGAGAAGAAGTCACTATTTCTTCCATACACTCACCCAACTATTTCGCTTATATACCCTCTCTCCTACTTTTGGATAACTTGTCTTTTTATCAAGCGATACCAAAGTGAATCCGATTCCTGTATACAATTTGATTAAATCTTCTCTTGAAAATACTCGCTCATATAGACCAAGGTCTTTCATAAAATATGTATCATGTTCTTTTCCAGGACTATGCTTGAGTAAGTACTTTGCATTTTCATCGCCATCTTTACAAAGTGCTTTTAAGAACATATATCCGCCCGGCTTAAGCACTCGCATACATTCGCCAAGATATACAGCCCTTGATTTTTCATCGAGTGAATTTGAAGATGTAACATCGAGAATAATATCAATTGATTCAGATGCAACAGGAAATGGTTTTGCCATATCTTGTTGATGATACGTAATATCCAATCCTGCTTCCTCTGCTCGAGACTTTGCAAGACAAACTGCTGTTGTCGATATTTCGACACCAACCACCTCCGCTCCAAGTTCAGCAAAATAAAAAGCATTACGCCCAGTTCCAGATCCGAGATCAAGTACTTTCATATCTGCTACTGTTACATCTTTTTCCTTCAACACCTTCTTAAGATACTTAGCAAATCGAACCACATCTCCTTGCGGTTTATTGTCTAAAGTCAGTAGTTTTGATTTTTGATATTCGGTTTCCCAAGCTTGATATTGCATAATGTATAGTCGCTCCGCTCCTTAAAATCTGCACTGCATACCAGTACTATGATTTTATAGTCGCTTCGCTCCTTAAAATCTGTGCGAGTACATGGATTCGAACCATGGACCGGGCGTGTATAAGACGCCTGCTCTACCAACTGAGCTATACTCGCATAAGGGCTATATTACCCCAAAAGAAGGTCGCTGTTAAGGCGTATTTATACGTCACCATTCACTTACTGCATCTAATACATTACTCCTTAGAATATTATTTCTCGTATAGCAAACAATACTGTAGCAAGACTCATCCACATTGCCATTAAGCCAACTACAACCATGCTCAGTGTTTTCCTATCTTTAAGTATATCTGCCCAAATAAAATAGAACGGTATACACAAAAGCATATATCTTCCCATTCCATTTATATTATTGCTACACAATGTAAGCAATACCACACCGAGACCGATATACCATATATTTCTTGGAACTTTTTTTATAGAAATAATAAGCGTGAGCAGCATAATACCTAGCAATATTCCATCCTGGATCCACATACCCCTAACTGGAGTATCAGAAAAAACCCTCTGATAAAATACCCACAATCCTTCCCACGGAAACACAAGCTTGTGCCCCCAATTAATAGACTGCGCATGCATGAATGCAAAAAAAGTA
>JBJOQZ010000041.1:0-7753 GCA_046049705.1 Candidatus Parcubacteria bacterium
GGCAAGGTATGTAGTACGTCATACCAAGATCCAACATCGCTTGACCCTAAAAGCGAATATTTTGAAAAGAATAAGAAAATTGTGTGGAATACGATCGATATTCAGTTTAATAAAAAATGTAAAAAAATAGTTACGCTTGCAGATATGAAAAAAGACAAGGTTTTGACGGATATGGTAGTTTTGCGTAAAGGATCTCGTCTATCAATTCAGCCAGTTGAAGAAAAAGATTTTATGCATATTTTAAAATTGTCTGCGGGTATATAGGTCAGTAATTGATCGTCTTTCAAAATCTGTAATAAGTTTGACCTCCGCGACGAGCACGGAGGTCAATTGTAATATGCTGCTATCTGCCGTGGTACCATATTTTAGCTTCGGTAGGGTCACTGGGTATTTGCTCTTGATTTTCTTTCGGAGCATACTTTAGAGACCAAAGAAAGCGTAGTATCAATGCGGCAACGAGAATGCATGGCAATATGGGCATAATGTCTTCTGGTTGATGTGATGAAAACGAAAGGGCTCGATTTCTATATAAAATATATACCTTATATTTTATCTGTCCAGCATATCGTACTATCAATTACTATCCATACACGTTTTCAAAAATTGCATTTTGCTATATGATTAAGAAGAATATTAATTATGGATACTAAATCATCTTCACAGATAAGGCATAATATCCCTGATAAGGGATTGCTCAACCTTATCAAGCAAAAACTAGAGGTGAATACACCAGCTAAAGCTATACATGATATGCTTTTGCGAGCCGGTTTTGACGAAGAAGAAATTGTGCATGCAATAGAATACGCTCAAAGAGAGGACAAAACTGCTCATCAGAGAATTGTAGCTGAAAATGATTTTCTGCCACCACTTAAAAAAATCGGGAATAAGATTGAGAGTAGGGTGTCTAGCCTCGACGATCGTATCACTGAAGTTATCACTGCAGCAGTACACCATAGAGGTCTTTTTTCAGGTCGACTGAGAAGGAAAGATTTTATTGTTGGCATGTTATTTTTCTTTGGTTTAGGATTTATATTCTTTACTATTATCCTTACTTGGATACAGCAATTGTTTCCAGAGTTTTGGGCTGATATACAGTTTGTTATATCCCAAGACACATATGGTTCAGTCCTCGTATTTATTCCATTTATATTTGCACCAATTACCGTCATGATGTTGTCTTTAGTAGCAAGGCGCTTACATAATCTTGCATTGCCTGGATGGATATCAGCATGCTACCTCTTGGCATTCATTTCACCATTTGGTGATTTTGGCGGACCTACACTTCTTGGTATGCATGTTGTACTTCTAACACTGTTTATTGTTTTACTGTCTAAAAAAGGACACCCTGCACCAAATAAACATGGTGTACATCCACCGAGTACAGGATCAATTTTTGAACGTGTACTTGGGTACGAAAGAAAGCGTGTTCAATAGTGTGATATACTTTTTATATGTCATCTTTACTTCAAGCCGATATTTTCTTTTTTATTACTACTATCGCAGTTATTGTATTGCTCATCATGGCGGTAGTGATAGGGTATTTTGTATTTAAAGTGGTGAGACATGCAGAGTATATTGCAAAAAAGATTCGAGATGAAAGTGATCATATTTCAGATGATATTGCATACTTACGAGCAAATATTAAGGAAAAAGTTACCCATGCTGGTTTTGGACTAGGAGGGGTATTTCGTATGATATCAAGTGTATTTAGCCGGACTCAATCAAAGACAAAAGAACCTCGTAAGACCAAATCTCGACCTGCGAAGGCTTCAAAAGAGTCTTTCGATGACGAAGGGCTAGAGTAGGGGGTAAATCAAATCTCTGGTATACTATTAGGTATAGTAAAGATATATTAATCGATTTATATTTCCATTTTATGGCTCAAAAAAACAATTCAGCGAAATCTACTAAAGCAGCATCTACACCTAAGTCTGCACCGGGCGCAGGGTCAAAATCTGCAGGAACAAATAAGCATGTGGGAGTAGCAGTACTAGGAGGTTTGGCTGCAGCTGCAGCAATTGGCGGATATTTTCTATATAACAATGCAGAAGCAAGAGCTCAGGCTAAAAAGAAGATGAAATCTGTCAGAGGTTGGATGGTAAAGGCAAAAGGGGAAGTGCTTGAAAAAATTGAAAAAATAAAAGATGTAAATGAAGGTGTATATCACAATGTTGTCGACGCTGTTATGTCTCGATATGGTAAATTGAGCAGTATTGATACATCTGAAGTTGCTAAGCTCACAAAGGAACTTAAGACGCACTGGAAATCAATTCAAAAAGACTTAAAGCAGAGTGGAAAGATCATCGGTACTACAGTTAAAAAGGTGGCAAATGAAACCAAAAAAGCAGCAACAAAGTAAATCAAAATCTTTTACTGATAAATCGGCAAAAGATAGTCGACGTGCAAAAGATAGTATTTCACATAGTTCACAAAAAGAGACTTCGTGGGGAGGTGTTGCCTTTTGGTATGATGAATACCTAAAGCAGGAGGACACTTATCAATCAAAGGTAATCTGGCCAAATCTAGAACGGATTATTCTCGATGTGCCAAGAGGTGTAGAGCAAGGTGGTTTACAAAGCCCGGGTGGTAAAGCAAAGGCTAAGTTATGTGATATAGCATGTGGACAAGGTCATTTTGCTTACCTCTGTTCGCAAAAAGGCTATGATGTTACAGGTATTGATATTTCAAAAGAATTAATCTCATTTGCAAGACAGGCAACGGAAAAGATTAAAGAAGAACAAAAATCAAAATATGATTCTAAGTCAGATATTTCTGTCCCTGAATTTCATGTAGCACCTTCACATGATATGTCTATGGTTTCAACTGCCAGTATGGATATAGTGACCTGTGTCTTAGCGCTCCAAAATATAAAATTGCTCGATGAGACATTTCAGGAGGCCGCACGAATGCTTAAAAAAGGAGGAAGATTTATCTTCGTATTGAATCATCCAAGTTTTAGAATTCCTCAGTTTTCAGATTGGATATATGATCAAAAAAAGCAGGTGGAATCTCGTACTGTGGCAAAATATCTCCAGGAAGCAACTATTAAAATCGATATGAATCCAGGGGAGAGTCGAGAAATAAAGAAAGTGTACACAGTATCCTTCCATCGACCTTTGCAAACATTTATCAAGTTATTGGCAAAACATGGGTACATGGTCAAGAAACTAGAAGAATGGGCTTCACATAAGCGTGTTGCAGAAGGCCCTCAAAGGGACGCTTTAAATCTAGCTAAAAAAGAAATCCCAATGTTTATGTGTATTGAGGCAATAAAAGCGGTATAATATATAGTATGTTTAGGGCTTTTATCCGACCATTAGTACTCCTCCTCATATTTTTTATCGCGCTGTATGTATTGCGTGGGCCCCTTCGAAATACTGATGAAAACTTCGCTTTATTTCGTACCCAATACATTTCACCTGTTGTTTCTTATGTGAAAAATATTTGGAATTCAGCTTCAACCACTAGTATCTTAATGCCAGGTATGCAAAATGATTCTATAATTCCAGGTACCGGCACCACATCTGCTACAGATTTGAAACAAGAAGTGTCGAATCCTCAGCCGATTGTATCATTGCCAAATCTTCAATCAAATATAAAGCCAGTTATTTCAAGTACTGGAAATGAAGTTACAGCTGAGATATCTCGATTGAGTATCTCAGGTATTCTCAATGAAACAAATGAAGAGCGGACGAATAAGCAATTGCCTAAGTTAAGGATCAATGCACAGCTCAATAAAGCAGCAGAATCTAAGTTGCAGGATATGTTTACTCAACAATATTTCCAACATGTCTCACCTACAGGAGTAAGTGTCTCTGATCTGATCCGAAAAGCTGGATATGAGTATATTGTCGTCGGGGAAAACTTGGCATTAGGAAACTTCGGAGGTGACCCTCAGGTGGTTTTGGCATGGATGAATTCTCCAGGGCATAAAGCAAATATTCTCGATCCTCGATTTCAAGAGATTGGTATCGCAGTTGGGAAAGGGTTATACAATGGTAAAGAACAATGGATAGCCGTACAACAATTTGCCAAGCCTCTTTCTTCTTGTGCAAGCCCTAATCCAGAGTTGAAAGATAAGATTGCACAGCATACTTCTTCGCTAGCTTCTCTCGAAACAGATATTACAACCATGAAGTCAAATATCGATAAGATGCAATCGAGTGATATTCTGTATGCACCTACTGTTGAACAATATAATCTGAAAGCAAATGATTATAATACTCGACTTGAAGGGTTGAAAGATGAGATCAATACCTATAATGAACAAGTAAGGACATTTAATAGTTGTGCGGGGCTGGTACACTAATCCTCCTTAATCAAAAACGCATATCTGACACCGATAAACATAATACAACCAAGTACTAAGAACATTTGATTAAACGGTAAAATAAGCAATGAAAGACCGACAAGAGGCGGAATTAAGAGGTAAGGTATAGTCCTAGTCATTCTAAACAAACTAATAAAGCCTGAGTTTGTTGGACTTATATGGCGATAAAAATAACTCTCACTAGACACTTCTACAAAAGCTGCGCCAATATGAGCGACAAATAAAATAAGTATCCATGCCAACATACTTGGAGTAGTTATAAAAGGTTGAATGATTGTGGCAACAGAGATAATTAAAAAACCAAAGATGAGCAGTGATTTTTCTTGGTGTTTTTGATCTTGTAGCTTCCCAATCATACGCTGGAAAAGTACAAAAGGAAGAAGCATGGAACTTAAGATAATACCGACTTGATTCCATGTAAATCCAATGTGATTATGCAGATAGATGGGTATGTAAACAACGCTCCATGCAAAGTATAGATTTAAGAGAAGGCGGTCTGCAAAAACATCAAAGATATTTTTATTACTGTAAAACTTTTGAATTGTCTCTCGTACATTCATTTTCGGATATTCTGGATCTTTGAAATCAGAAAAATAAGCCTTGAGGATGATAGTGAAAGGAATAAGAAATACTGCAGCGATTATGTAGATCTTCCAGTATCCAACTTTATAAAGTTGAGACAGCAGAGTCTCTCCTGCAGCACGAAAATGTGAATTGTCATTGGTAAGTATTAGGCCTGCGATAAATGGTGTGATGACAGGTGGAATATTCCACATTGTGAGAAACATTCCGCGCATAGACCCCATTTGATCCTTTGTACTATACTGCTCTAAAAGCATATCAAGACAATACATAAGCACTGAACTTACTGCCATATGCAAAAAGAAAGCTAAAATCGCAATTATAGGATGGAGTGGAAAGGCTAATAAAATAAGAGATAGAGCCTCAAGAGCAACTATGCCAAAAGTCATATTAATAAGGCCGTGCTTTCGAAGTAACTTTGGAGCTGAAAGGAGTAGGCTGATATTTAGTATCGCACCACAGGCAAATATAATACTGACAAATTTTTCACCCACAAATGCTGTGATGTATGAAGAATTGATGAAGTAAATAAAGAAAAAATGAAACGATACGATGAATACTGAAGCAAAGATCATAAGAACAGCATCCAATCTTGATGTCCTTGTTAATTTAGATAAGAGTTTTTCCATGGCAAGTATAAGAATATTGTAGTGAGGCACATGTTAAAATAGTGCCCATATAGGCACTATTTTAACATACTATTTTGATGTATTAGGTTTGAGACGATTATTTCTTGATATCGCTTACTGGGCGCAGAAATTAGACACAGATCATCACAGGGATGATAATTGGTCGTTTAGCTGTTTGTTGGAAGATAAATCGTCCAAGTACATCTGAGACAACATCTTTAACATAATCGATATCAACTGGGCGCATATCTCGAGTCACTTGCTCTACAGTATTTTTGACTAGGAATCTGATCTCTCTGAGAAGCTCTTGTGATTCTCTAAGGTATACTGATCCTCGTGAGATAATATCTGGAGACTTCTTGAGTCGACCTGTAGCTGAGTTGATAATACCAACAACAACATAGATACCGTCTTGAGAAAGAATCTGTCGATCTCGAATCACAACATCTTGGATATCTCCAATAGTGAATCCGTCCACCATGACGACATTGTCTGGAGCCTTAACAGGGAGACGTACGATTTTCTCGCCACCTTCTTGTACCTCGATGATTGTACCGTCATCTGGGATAACAATATTTGTTCGAGGGACACCAAGTTGTTCAGCAAGCTCAGCATGTAGTTTCAACATGAAGTGCTGGCCGTGAATCGGAATGAAGAATTTAGGACGAAGTTTTCTGTGTAGCCATTCGATTTCACCTCGGTTACCATGTCCAGTTGAGTGGATATAGATATCAGATGTTCGATAGTGCATGAGACGAGCCCCTTGTCTTGCGATACTGTCTTTAAGTTTCTGTACAGCCTTTTCGTTTCCTGGAACAATTGAAGATGAAAGAACTACCGTATCTCGTTCATTGAGCTTGAAGTGCTTATACTGATTATTTGATACACGCATAAGGAATGCAAATTCTTCACCTTGAGCACCAGTAGCGATGACGATAATTTTATCAGGTGGATATTGGTCAATTTCTTGCGGGCTGATAAATACTTTTTTATCAACTTTCAAAATACCAGCTTGGATTGTGATATCCACGTTGTTTTTCATACTTCGTCCTTCGATAATCACTTTCTTGCCAAGTTTCTCACAAGCTGTGATGACATGCGCAATACGGTTGATATGAGATGAGAACATACCGAGGATAAGTCTTCCTGAAGCATTGCGTACAATCTCTTCAAGGTTCTCGTGGACAATATGGTCTGGAGTTGAGAAACCAGGGTTTTCGATGTTTGTAGATTCACCAAGGAAGAGGAGAACTTTATGTTTATCAAATAGGGCATAGTTTTTCTCTTCGTCTTCGGTGAGAACTCCGTCTCGGTGATCAAGTTTGAAGTCTCCAGGAGTTGTGATAAGTCCGTGGGGAGTTTCGATAGCAATACCCATTGAATCTGGGATACTGTGGTTTACACCATAAAAGATCACTGATTGCTCGCCGATTTTAAGACGTTCTTCACCTTCGATTATTTTATAATCAAATGGTTTCAAGTGAGGGAACTCAGCTTGTCGCTTCTTGAGCATCAAAGAAGTAAGGTTTCGTGTGTAAATTGGTGGATTACCAATACGATCCATGATAAATGGAAGTGCACCAATGTGGTCCAAGTGACCGTGAGTAATCACCATTGCGCGTACTCGATCCTTTCGTTCTTCGATATATTTCGTGTTTGGAAGGATATAGTCGATACCAGGTGTATCACTGTCTTTGAATTTAAATCCAGCATCGATAACGATAATATCGTTGCCAATTTCAATCACCGTCATGTTCATACCAATTTCTTCTACACCTCCAAGTGGAATCACACGGATATTGCCGGGTGCAAGTGGGGGAATAGGAAGGTTTGAATTGCTTGGTTGTGCCGCAGAATGTTTTCGTGGCATACCAAGGTTCCGAGGGCGCATACGATTTTTTGAATTTTTTCCACCGGCACCTTGTGCAGAATTATTTCGTCGTGCATCTGATTCAAATGTATCAATGCCGGCAGGGCCATCTTGTTGATCATCAGATTGTTCTGGAGATAATTCTATTTCGTCTTCTGCAAGGATATCGTCATGGTCAAAACGCTCAAGTAAAGATTCATCTTCACTTGAAGCAGGGATACGAGAATCTTGCTCAATATCATCTGAATATCCACCGATATCTTTTCCTTCCGCGACAAGTGCACTATTTACAAGTTGTTTAAACTCGGAGACAGCGTCTTGTGGATTATGTTTAGGTGCAAG
>JBJOQZ010000042.1:0-4251 GCA_046049705.1 Candidatus Parcubacteria bacterium
TGAGTGCCCACACACGCCCTTCTGGCGTGCGGACGGGACTCGAAGACCTTGTGAGCCGATTTTGCGAATGCCTGAAGCAGAATCGCCACATGGTGTACTGATCCTGTAAGGATCGAGAGCGTAACCGCGTTCCTGGCCGGGGCACTGGATATACATCCCGCCATCATGCTAGTATGGCGGGGAAGCGGGTATGGTTTAGTGGTAGAACGCGTCCTTGCCAAGGACGAGACAGGAGTTCGATTCTCCTTACCCGCACAATTCAAGGAACCTAGTTTTAACCCCCCCCTCTTGTTCACTAGGAGTGATAAATGAAGTATATAGACCACCTGCCTCAGGTACAAAATGTTTCGGATAAGACATATGTTTAGGACAAAACTGTGGATAACTCGGTGGATATGTTGATAAAGGACTGACTTTAATTGGCTTTTAAAATCATATGTAAACCAGCTTTTATCATGAAAGAGCTATCATATGGCTAATATTAATACTATTTCAAAATTTTTCCTAAGATTCTGTATAGAACAAATTTATGTTTCATGTGAAACTATTGTTGAATACCGATGACCTTGATGTAAATTTCATGTGGATAATACTACCATTGTCCACATGAAAACTGGTTACAAATCAAATGGAAAATCAAATTTATACTCCTACAGGCAATCTATAGGTGTTTCGGGTGAAACAAAAGTACTATTTGTGACCTTGGGTAGGGGTGAGAGGTATATTGCTAGTAGGTTTAGGGTTGGTAGATTTGGAGAAATTGATCTTATTACACTGACTGAATCAGGGATTATACATTGCTATGAAGTGCGCACTCTTGGACCGAGGTCTGGAAACAGATATTTATCAGATCAGTATACTCAAAAGAAGATTCGTAAGGTGCAAATTTGCGCCAGACTATTTGAAATGTATCACGTGAAACGATTCCTGGGTATTGGTCTAGGTTTATATATGCCTAAAAATGATAAGTTTATGCCTAAATATACGGAAAGTCCCTTTGTAAGACCTATCTTGGTAAGTGTTACAGGTGAAACAGTTGGCGACAGGAAGTCGGCTTGGAATATAAGATATTTTGATCTAAGTGGTGATCTTTTATTAGAAGAGGGTAAAAACTGTCACTTATAGGGTAATTTGTAGATTACAATATACTTGCGCATATACTGTAGATACGTAAGGTAAATCATTGAGATTCATTAAATAATGTGTTAAGATTTCTGCAATCGGGGTGTGGTGTAACGGCTAACATGCTTGTTTTGGGTACAAGTGACTCCGGGTTCGAATCCCGGCACCCCGACACGTTTTAGGGATTTAAAGGATTTTCCTCTCATCTCGTCTTAGCATATCTAAGTATATTGTGAAAAAATTTATTAAAAACAAAGAGGATTTTATCTGTTCACATTGTGGAATTGAGGTGAAGGGGAGTGGGTACACCAACCATTGCCCACACTGTCTTTGGAGTATGCACGTAGATATTAATCCAGGGGATAGATTGGCAACATGTGGCGGTAAAATGAAGCCAATATCAATAGAAGGCGGAACTGGTAAGGGGTATAAAGTTGTACAAGTTTGTACAACATGTGGTCACACTAGAAAAAATGGTGTACTCGATACAGATAATATCAATGCGGTACTGGCAATTATAAAGGCAGATGCTTCAAAACGGGGGAGAGCATAGGGCCAATCCAATTGTTTTCAAACATATAGTAAATGCAATAGTTGACCTAGTTGAGGTGTTGCAAAACACTATCCTTAAGGCTATCTTCAAAAATTCGCTCAAGTCTATCGCCGTTTGAGTTCAAAACACTTTCAAGGGATATGCCGGTATCTGATATAAGCGTATTGTTAATATGGGTGATATCAATTGCATGAATTTTTGAACCAGTTATGGTACCTGAGGTTGTATTGATTATATTTGAAGCCATGCCAATAACATCTTTATTTGCATCAAAGAGAGGACCTCCAGATGCACCAGCCTTTCCAACTGTACTAATAGACGATTCGATAAGGCTACCTTTGGTTATATTAAAAATATCGTCTACTGTAAGGGATTCTTTTTGTCGAATTAGATTTGTCGGGGTATTGAAGATGGGATATGCCATAAACTGCATAGATAAACCTTTATCTAAGGTGCCGCTCTGGTTTAGTAGCTGTTTCTGTTGCAGTTGCGCAGTTGTAAGACCTGCTGCAACTAGATTTTCATCTGTCTTGAGGATTGCAATATCAAATTCACCGGTATCAAGGCTAAATGTTCCACTGGTCTCACCTTTATGTTTTGATGTCCATTGAGGGGAAATATAAATAAGCTCAATCGCAAATGGAGTAAGAGCAGGAGATCCATAACGGCCAGTACATGTGATATTTTTATCGGTATACTTGTCTAAAAAAGGATGCACGCCTACATGTGCATTTGTAAGAATAAGGCCACTTTCATTCACGATAAAACCATTACTAGAGACATACTTTATTCCTCGATCAGAAGGCAATTTGCATAATATTTGAACTACAGCCTTCTCCGGGTCGCTTTGTGAAGTATTTTTAGTGGGGATACGCGAGATTATCGTCTCAATTTGTTCAGGTTGTCTTGTGGGACTAAGAGTTGGGGTAGGGTGTTTTTGATTAATAGTAGAAGGAGAAACCTTGATTGGGATAACCGAAGGCAAACTACTATTTACAGGTTCACTAGGGATTATCTTTGGAAGAGGCTTGATTAACTGGGCATTGAGGCGTAACTCGTTGAAGAGGGGAATACTAAATAAGTTGAAAGATCTCTCTTTGGCACTTTTTTTTGATTGAGATTGAGTCTGTACAAGATTCTTCTTGACCTGCTCGAGGGCATTGAGTGCTTGTGATTGGTTGCTATCAGGCTTTATTTCAGGGTATCTTGGTCTATTTGGGATTTGGTTACCGATTGAAAATGTAAAGATGAGAACAAAGACCGAGGCTAAGAAAAGGGAAGAGTAAGGGTGTATCTCTGAGGGTTGCTCCATATTATGCATAGTATATATGAGCAATGATTGAAAATCTAATCGGAATATGATATTGTCCTATGTATTGCGGGATTGGTTTAGTGGTAGAATGACTGCCTTCCAAGCAGTAGAGAAGGGTTCGATTCCCTTATCCCGCACAGATGATTGATGATGTATTTGATCTTTTTATTTCGTTTTTTAATTTCGAGAATTTTAAGAGAAAAGGTTACAAAATATCTCTTCTGCTGCTCGCAGTAGTATCATTGATACTCGGTCTTAATGAATCTGCAATTCTATTTGCAGCATGGTTGGTTCTGGTAATTTTTGTAGAATTATTCTTTTCGGACATTGCAGATAATTGGTTGTTTAAAATGATACAGATATTATTATTGATTGCAGTCATGGTAATAACTGGTTTATGGTTGTTTAAGTATTTTGTTTTAAACATATAGTAGGGGATTGTATTGCGCCAAACAAAAAACCTCCACGTGGTGTTGGAGGTTTTTTGTTTGGTACTAACCGTACCTTAGTGTCTATGACAATCTCACGATCGTGATAGGTTACTTTGATTTAAACTAACAATTATTTTACTGCGTCTTTGAGCGCTTTTGCTGCTCTAAACTTTGGAACTCGCATCGCTGCCACTTTCACCATTTCACCAGTGCGTGGGTTTCGTGCCGCTCGTGCTGCACGTTGCTTTGCAGAGAAGATACCAAATCCTGCGATAGATACTTCATCTCCTTTTTTCAAAGTTGAAGTAACTGTGTCAAACACCAAATCTACGATTGATTCAGCTTGCACCTTGGTTGTACCAAGAGCTGCATGAACCTTTTCAACAAGTGCTGCTTTATTCATTGTGGTAACTTTTAGCAAACTAATAAATCGACCGGAACGGGTTTCAATATAATTATATAGTAAGCCGTATTTTGAGGCAATCCCTGAAAAGGTATATGAAATTAGAAATAAAAAGCGTAAAAGGACTAGCTTTTTACAGATGAATCGACCTATTGTGTATCGATTGTTTATCGAGCAGTTTCGATAATACGCAATTCACGAATTACTGCCACTTTGATTTCTCCGGGGTACTTCAGCTCTTTTTCTATTTGTTCAGCTATGGAGCGAGCGATGTTCTTGGCTTGAAAATCAGATACTTCGTCAGCGTTTACAAATACTCGAATTTCTCTACCAGCTTGTAGTGCAAAGGCCTTTTCAACCCCTTTGATCCCAAGGGCTATATTTTCCAGATCGGTAAGGCGCTTTATGTAAAATTCAAGTGAATTGTTTC
>JBJOQZ010000043.1:0-3962 GCA_046049705.1 Candidatus Parcubacteria bacterium
CCATTCCGCCACTCCGGCATATTGTTTGAATGGGTGAAATCATATTACCTGAGGCCTGCATATTTGTCCACAGATTTTTCACAGATATGGGCAAAAAAGCGTTAAAAACATAAGGTAAATATGGCTTGGCTATGCTAAAATATTGGCATGAATGAACCCAATCCAGTCCCATATACAGCGCCGCAAGAGCCATCTATCGGTATGCCTTCTTCATCAGCTTTTACTACTCCCACTCAATCTGTGGAACCTGTCCAAGCCCAGGTGCCTAGTGCAGTTTTATCGGAGCAGACAGAGCCTGGTGTGCCGGAGCATATTTCACCCATATCACCCATATCACCGATTGCACCTATATCGCCAGAAGTAGAATCAGCTATACCTAGTGCTTCGCCACAAGTCTCATCGGTATCAAATGTATCAGAGCCAGCTACTCCTTCGATTATCGATCCACTTACACATCAGATACCAGCAGATCTTACTCAAGGTGTTCTAGAAAAGTCACAGTATTTTAATAATTCAATCTTTTGGATTGAACTCGAAAAGATTGTTCCAAATCCATACCAGCCTCGAAAAGAATTTGATATGCATGCACTCAAGGATCTTGCAGACTCTATCCGTATGTATGGTTTGCTCCAACCTCTTACTGTCACACGTCGTGAAGTCATGAAAGAAGACGGAGGTTTGGCAGTTCAGTATGAATTGATTTCTGGTGAGCGGCGTTTGCGTGCTTCAGGGATTGCAGGGCTCAAGCAAGTACCTGTGATTATCCGTGCTGGACAAGAAGATCCTCGTATCAAACTTGAACTTGCGATTATTGAAAACTTGCAGCGCGAAGATTTGAATCCAGTTGATCGAGCGCGTTCTTTTGATCGTCTTGCAAATGAATTTGGTCTTAAGCATGCACAAATTGCAGATAAGATGGGGAAGAGTCGTGAATATGTAACAAATAGTTTACGTATTTTGGCATTGCCTGCACATATTATTGATGCATTGAGTGAAAAGAAAATTACTGAAGGTCATACACGACCTCTTCTTATGCTCAATGATCGCCCTGAAGAGCAAGAGGTATTGTTCCGTGAAATCATGTTTAGAAAAATGACAGTTCGTGAAGCAGAAAAGATTGCACGTGGTGTAGCGACTGAAAAAGTTCGTAAGCATGATCAAACACCTGAGCTCAAAGACCTCGAGCGCCAACTCAATGAAGCCCTCGGTACTCGTGTATTTATTGAAAAGAAAGAAAAAGGTGGAAAAGTGGTAATTGATTTCTTCAATGTTGAAGATGTTCGACATATTCTTGATATGTTGAGTGCGCCAACTCTTTCACATAAAGTTACTTCAGTGAAAGCTTTTGATTCTGTTGCGGATATGATGAATGATTTATCGATCGCCACACCTTTGGCAGCCGCTCCTGTACAATCTGCTTCAGCCGAAAAAGATATTGAGTCGGGTATTCCTGTCGAACAAGTAGAAGGTGCGGTCCAATTGATCGATGATTCTACTGCGCAAGATGCTACAGAAGATGAGGATATGTATTCAGTGAAGGGGTTTAGTATATAAACTACACACCAAAAGAAAATTAGTACTGTCCTCGATACTACGTATCTGCGGAGGTACTAATTTTCTTTTGGTGTTCCGTAGAGTTTAAATGTGGTCCTCGGACTTCGTCCTGCGGAGGCAAGTAAATTGTACGCTCACTCCACCAATAAAAATGCTGCTGTCCTTGGCATGGCTGCGGAAGCGATACAATTTTGTTTGTGTTCCGCTAATAGAAAAGCCCCACAAGATGTGAAGTCTGTGAGACCTTTCTCGTGGGGCTGATGGTTGAACAGCGCGTACACCTCCTTCCTTGGAGTGCTTTTTGGCCATAGTGATGGCCGAGGTACATGGAGATCACAACTGCGAACATTGACCAGAATGCTGCAGTCGGTTGATTGGTCCTGAGACCGACGTACCCGATGGAACAGATGCCGAGGATGATGCCGCCGAGGCAAGCGAGTATCGCTACACGCTTATTAGTGATATCGCGGTGGTGTGGTAGGAGTCCCAGAAGCATGCACGCCGTGAGCGTGAATGCGACAGGGAATATCAGGTGGTATGGAGCCATGTCGGAATGAGCTATGGTTTATTGGTATCTGTGCCCCCATGAAGAATTCAGGAGGTTGTACCAGAAAAACTATATCAAACAACTCAAAGTGTGTCCATGGAATGTTATCACATGTATCCCTTGACAACATAATTGTACTTTGCTTGGAACTTTATTACACGCTTCAAGCTAGAAAGCAATTGCTGTTTATTCATATAAGTATTATAATGTAATCGAATAAATACACCAACTATGGCTATAAAATACGAATATAAAAAAGATAAAGGAGAACCATATGGATTGATAAAAATTAGTAACGGTGATTTACAGGCACTAACAGATGCTATGGATCAATATGGTTTTGTAGACCAAGAGGCACTTTTGAGATATGCCCTTGTAGCTTTACTAAACGCAACAGACAATAAGTTGTATGTAAAAAAAGGTGCAAATATCCTAAGTGTAAAAATAGCGGATAATTTGATTAAGAAAGATTTTGTTGCTGAGGAAAATAAAACTAATTAATTTATGGCACCAAACAGCAAAAAGCATATTCTTCCTAAAGAGTTACAAGGTGTAGCAAATATAGAAGACGTAAACGCCCTTCAAGAACAAGTAGACAGATGTTATTCGAAAGATAGATATGAAATATTTCAAGAAGCAGTCGAAAAGATAACAACTAGACACCTAAAAGGTACTCTCGGCTGGGTTGTATTTGTTTGGATAGTGACAATAGTAGCAAGTATCTTGATACAAAAGTTTTTTAAAGTTTTTTAAATTAATCAATAACTTGCAAAGAGTTATTGATATGGTAAAATATAAAAGCAACATCGGATATTCAATGACATTTATTTTTATTAGCGGAATTTATTAAGTTAGAGAAGCTCGTATTTACTAAAGTGCCATCAAGAGAAATCTTGATGTTGCAATCAGAGAGAATAATTCCGTTGAATAAACTGTCTTAAACTCTTGGTGTCACTTTAATAGCTACGAGCTTTTTAGTTTGGCAGTTTTTCCCCTGATGCATCAGAATGGTCAGTGTCGACTTGGCTGAAAAAACTGCATTAACCAGTAACATGAAATACAGCGCCAATGGCTTGTTATTACATTTACAAATCTTCAGTCACAGGTTTAATTGTCTCAGAGGTATATGCTATGCGTTATCCTCATCTGACATACCGAACCTTGGTCTGCAGATAGACAAAACCACCCATTAAGGGTGGAACAAAAAGGATAGACGTATCTAATTTTACAACACTTCTCGCCAGAAGTGTTATTTTTATTATACACTAAGCGATATCGTTCAGTGTATAACTTGTCCACGTATCTTACTCGGGTTTCAGATAAGGTCAAGTTGCAATTTGAGATATCTATTTTTTATTTTTACCTTTAAAAAAACTCACCGCCCACCATATCCCCCAAAATATTGTAACTAACACTATTCCACCTTGCATATCCTCTATACCAGCCAAGAGACTACCACTTAAATATGTACTTGATAATATACCAACAACTTGGATAACTGTAAGTATTATTAAAATCTTTTTCATAATCAAAGTATAGCATAAAGAGAATGCTGTAAAAGTATGAATTATGTCGCTAAGGGAGAGGTGTGAATGTTATACACCCTTCTTCTTCCATCCACCTCTTCTGCCAACTTTCTTTTCTTCGCTCAGGATTTCTAGTGCGCGTTCGAGACTAATTGTATAGACATCATCTGTTTTGAGTGACCGAAAATCGCCATCGTGGACGATATATGGCCCAAATCGGCCTTTATTTGCCATGATTTCTTTGCCGCTGGTTGGATGGTTTCCAAGGACACGTGGGAGTGATAGATAGTGCAGAGCTTCGTCGAGACTTACTGCAGTCGGATCTTTTTCTTTTG
>JBJOQZ010000044.1:0-5391 GCA_046049705.1 Candidatus Parcubacteria bacterium
CTTTTTTTAATCGAAAGTGCTTCTTTGATCAAAGTTGATATATCATCCAGTTTTTGTGTTTTCTCAATAAGGGTTTCAATTTCATCATTGGAAATATCAAGTGAGCCAGCTTCTGTTTCAAATGCAAAAGAAAGATCTTTATATCTATCCCAAGCTTTTTTCAAACTTTGCATGGAAGTCATGTATACAAATACTTCATACCCTTTATCTTTCAATGAAGCCACGGCACTACTTGTTTCAGGAGAAGTGGGATTCTTTACTGCAATAGAAACTTTTTTTCCAACAATCTCAAAGACAGCAAGTTGAGATTCTCTTGCTTCAACTTCTGGGATAAGTCTAAGGCCGTCAGTGTTGATCGGAATACGTGTAAGGTCGATATATGGAAGATGTAATTCTTCGGCCACAATCTGTGTAGACTTTTCCTCCTCATCTAGAAGTAGAAGGCGGAGTTTTTGGTTTTGTTTATCTTCGTCGAAATGGATTGTCATAAAAAGTGAGAATGAAAGTAGTGTAATTGAGTGGAGATGAAATATTCATCAAATACCTATGAATGCATTTTATCATACAAAAACAAAACCCATGCATGTGCATGAGTCTTGTTTGTCCCTCGTATTTCATTATTTAAATATTGTTTCTAAGATTGTCAGATGATTACTTAATGAGAATTGTATTACTTGCAATATCCCATCCACAGAGATCGTTTCCAAACTTTCGTTTGAGTATATCTGTGCATGAATCAAAGAATGTATCATATGTTGATTCATTGTCTTTTGATTCTCGATCGTCGTACATGAAGCCTATGCCATATTGGTCTTTAGAGACTTTTCGAATATAGATCTGCATGTACTTAGGGTCTGTGGCCCACTCTTTTGCAACCGCTTCAAGTTCGCTCGCTGGGACAGTTTCTTTAAACTTCCAAATACCTGTAATAATTTGTGCGAAATTACTGTTTTCGCTCCAATGATTTGATTTTCCGGTCATATATGTTGTTGAAATAATGAATGTGAATAATGAATTGAAACAATGAAATAATGAAGGGAACAGGGGTATTGTGCAATAATTTATACAGAATGTCCATATTTTTTAGTAAGATGAATAGATGGTGGTGGGCAAGGTGTTTGAGCATTACGTAGGTATTGACAAAATACTACTTTAGGTGTATTATATATAGGTAAAGTTCTTTGTAAATCACATATCAGCGTTTAGGTTTTGTGAGTGATATAAGGCTAAAAACAAGGGTTTTGTAACTCGTTTTACCTTTATACCACTCACAAAACTTCGAATTTACTCATGGCCTGTCGGCTGTGGGTGAAGGGGGATCTATCCTCTACGAGAATTGATTAGTTCCACTGTTGGGACTGATTGAAACTTATTAGAAAAATTGTGACTGGATAGAAAACTTACCGAAGATGAAAATAAAAACTTTTCTTCGTATAATCCTCCTCGTTCTTGTCTCTCTTCTTGGTGTCTCCTGTGCTGGAGGACCTGGCTACGGCCAGGGTCCGCGGCGTGGGGGTCCACCGATGAGTGGACCTGGAAACTATCAATCAGGGCCACAGACTCGCAACCAGTCCATGGGGGATTGGTACGCAGTCGCAGACGGCAAGTATACCCACTATCGAGTGAGTCACAACAAGGTGACAGGGGAAATCATTACCACCAACATGGGGGTAGTACCGAACGACGACCCGGGTTTGGTTGCCTGGGCCAAACGGGTTGGACACCGAATCAAAAACAAAGGAGACTCGACAAGGGTCTCTATTGATGAAGTGCCCGCCGACATCCGTGCGAAGATATTGGCGACACAGCGCCAACACGGTGCTGCAAGGGCAGGAGGTATCCTGCCACCTCGCAGTGGCCGTGTTCAGGGTGGTTATCCGCAAGCGCCACCTTGCAACGGAGGCTTCTGTCCGCCACAAGGTGTGGGACCGCAAGGCCGGCAAGCCCCACCTGCTCAATACGATAGTTTTGGACGTATTCCCCAATATGTCCCAGCTATCCCCCGTGGCATGAAGGCCTGGGACGCACACCAGCGCGGGTACTGGTAAACGCTGATATGTGAACAGTTTTTCACATGAGATCCCGCCGACTTGAGCCCTGTGCTCCGGTCGGCGGTTTTTTTATTTTCATAAACTATACACCTGGAGAGCTATGTTCCCTCTGTCTATTTATTGACAAAAAGACATATAATGTGGTATTATTTTTATAGTAAAACCGCTCCATCGCGGGCCCGAAAGGGTATAACTCAAACCCAAGGAACTCTCCTTGTGGAGAGAGATGGTTCCTTGAAACTCAACAAAACAAATGAACAGATTTTTTCTCATTTTATTTTTTACATTCACGACAATTGCCTCCGCACAGAAAATTACCAGTATTGTGGTGGATCAATCCACTCAGACAATGGTATTGACCCAGGAGGGCGGAAAATCAATCACCGTCCTGGTGTCTACTGGTAGACCTGGGAAAACTCAAACACCAAATGGTACGTTTACCATAGGTGAGAAATGGAAAGATTACAAACATAACGGTGCTGCAATGGATGGTGTAAAAGCCATCATCCCGTTTTGGAGTAATTTAACAGGAGGGGCATTGACTGGCGGCCGAACTGGCATTCACTATGGGATGGGCTTTATGTCTGCTCCAGATGTGGGAAAGGCGTTTAGGTACCCATCTTCAGGTGGGTGCATAAGGGTGTTGAGTTTTGACACAGCTCGATATATCTTCGAAAACGCTAGTCGGGGAACACAAGTGGTGGTCAAAGGGTCAGTCAATGAATATCTGAAAAATCCTGACTGTATATGGAATCAAAAACCGGTCTCTGATCTGTTCGAAAACCCAAATGACAGTCAAGGAAAATTCAGGTTTAAGAGACCTGACAAATTCACACCGCAGATGCAGGCGACCCTCTTCCGGTTAATCGACCTCAAAGTTGTGGTTTCTCTAAGACCAAATCCAGAGCAAATCAAGGTGCGTCCGCAATGGCGTAACCCTGACAATTGGATCTATGGATTCCCTGGGGCTCAGATAGACCCCGATGATCTCACAGATGAGAGTCTTCAAAAGGTGTATCTAACACGACGGGAGGTCGATGAGATGAGAAGATCGCTTCGGTGAAATTCCGGATTGTGCCCCGCAGGGGTCTGGCTTCGGCCGGACTCCCTGCGGGGTGCTTTTTCTTTTATATATTTTAGGTAAGATGGTGACATATATGCAGATTCAATCACAAGACCAAGACATAAGAATTATTTTTTCAAAAACCGTCCATGGTATCACTGAGATGGATAGTTTGGTCACTGATATTTTATCTTTTCTTGATGAGTATTTAATGTCTCCTCAGTATGATTCAAATTGTGCCACTGTGATTGCGCTTCATGGAGATTTAGGTGCAGGGAAGACGACATTTACCCAATTGCTTGCCAAGAGACTTGGAGTACAAAGTGAGGTAAATAGCCCTACATTTACTATTATGAAGCGATATACCGTGGCGCATACACAATTCACAGATCTTATCCATATCGACGCCTATAGACTTGCAGAAGGTGGTGATTTAAAAATGCTTGGCATCCAAGAAGTACTACAAAAACCAAATCATCTCTTTTGTATAGAGTGGCCAGATATTGTAAAAGATATCTTACCTCGACGACATATAAAAATTGAGTTTGAACATATAGATGAGGGAAGTCGCAAGGTTACTTTGAGTGAGGTTTTGTGAGAAAATACAGACATGTCTCAACAGAAGAGAAAAACCCTTGTCCTCTTGGACTCCCATGCGATTATTCATCGTGCATACCATGCTCTTCCAGACTTCGCTTCTTCTAAAGGTGTGCCCACTGGTGCACTCTATGGACTTACCACTATGCTCCTTGGTATTTTGGAAAAGTTTAAACCAGAATACGTAGTTGCTTGTTATGACTTACCAGATCCTACATATCGCCATCTTGCATACGATGGATATAAAGCAGGCCGCAAAAAGACAGATGAAAATTTAGTAGAACAACTTATTAGTTCTCGAAAAATATTCGAAGCATTTGGTGTTCCGATTTTTGATCATCCAGGATTTGAAGCAGATGATATGTTGGGAACTATCGTAGAGCAGGTGACACATATTGGTGGTGCAAAAGATATCGATGGAAGTAAAGTTAAGATTGTTATTGCATCGGGAGATATGGATACGATGCAATTGGTAACTGGAGACGATGTTGTTGTGTATACACTTAAAAAAGGAATCAAAGATATCGTTGTCTATGATGAACTTGCGGTGATTGAGCGATTCGGTTTTGCGCCAAAATATTTACCGGATTATAAAGGGCTACGCGGAGATCCATCGGACAATATTATTGGTATAGCTGGTATCGGAGAAAAGACTGCGACTATACTTATTGATACATTTAAAACAGTTGAAAACATGTATCAAGAACTCGAGGCTGATCCTGTTACATTTAAAGCAAAATTAAAATCAGTAAAAATCACTGACCGAATCGCAGAACTAATTGAAAAAGGAAAAGATGATGCAATATTTAGTAAAACACTAGCGACAATTCGGAGAGATGCTCCGATTACGTTCAATTTCGAAGATGTAAAATGGACGCCACACATTGATCAGATTGATGCACTGTGTAAAGAATTAGAATTTCGAACATTGCCTGCAAAAGTAAAACAGGTACTTGGTCTCACCCCTGCTGGCACAACACCTAGTGTTTCTGGTAAGAAGGGTGGTGATACTACATCAGGTGAAATAGAAGAAGGTGGTATGCGTGGAGAAGAGAATCAAAACCAGGAATCTGTACACCAATATGCAGATGTTCCACTTGAATTGCAAGAAAAATTGAAAGTAGCTCTTTGGGTAGTGAATTCAAATCTTACTAATCCAAGTCTCGATGATGTCTTTGCTGAAACAGGTATTTCAAATGCCGAAAGTGCATATACTGTACTTTGGAAAAAAGCACATGATGCTGGGCTCGGTTTTATTTTGGATCATATCGAGACACCACTGGTTCCTTTGATTATTGCAATGCGCACATATGGCGTAAGGGTTGATATTAAGTATCTTCGGGAGCTCGGGGCAGAATATCATAGTGTGCTTGAAACACTGGAAAAAGAAATTCATGCTCTTGCTGGTGTTGAATTTAATATTGCATCTCCAAAACAGCTTGGTGAAATACTATATGACAAACTTGGGCTCGGAGGTGCAGGGTCTGGAAAGAGGATAAAGAAGACGGCGGGCGGAGCACGGTCGACGAAAGAGTCGGAGCTTGAAAAATTGGTAGATGCACATCCGATTGTTTCTAAGATTATGGAGTATCGGGAACTGGCTAAATTACTCGGAACATATATCGATGTATTTCCAGCACTTGTCGATGATAAAAATCGTCTACATGCCACATTTACTCA
>JBJOQZ010000045.1:0-4724 GCA_046049705.1 Candidatus Parcubacteria bacterium
AGGCCGCTTTTATCGAGCAAAAGACCTGCATGTCCATCTGGAATTTCAAGTGCAAGTCCGAGGGGGATAGACAGTCTTTCGCCAGGTTGGATAGTTACTTCTTCAGGGACAAAGAGATCAAACCCTGCATCGCCACTATGTGCATATGAAGGAATCTTGACGTCAGGATGAATTTTTTTGATTTTGAGTTGCATGTGATTTATTTGTTACTTACATCTAATATCCCGCTTACATATTTTTATATTTTTCGACGGAATTATCTAAGATATCAATTTTTGCTTTGGCTTCTTTTAAAATTCGTTTTGATTGCACTGAAGCATGGTAATCTTTTGCAGCTACAATACGCTTAATACCACAGTTGAGGAGAATTTTTGCACAAACATAGCAGGGTGTCATCTTGCAATATACAGTGCCTCCTTCGAGCGATATGCCAAGTCGGGCCGCTTGTGCCACGGCATTTTGTTCGGCATGAATTGTTCGGATGCAGTGCTGACTCTCATGACCGTCTTCATGTATAACTTTGTGCATCTCATGTCCAACTTCGTCGCAGTGGGGTAGGCCAGCAGGAGATCCGACATAGCCGGTTACCAAGATATGTTTGTCTCGCACGATAACACATCCAGAGCGTCCTCGGTCACAAGTACCTCGTCTACCTACAGTTTCTGCAATAGACATAAAATATGAATCCCAGTCTGGGCGGATATGTCCGTCAGCCGGGATATAAGGTGTTTTTTGAGACTTTTTTGATACCTTTTTCATGCCAGATTTGGCAGCAGTTTTCATACCGGTTTTCACACCAGATGTGCGAGGGGTCTTTTTCATACCAAAAGTATAGCAAATGGTATACTACCTACAATATGAAAATAGCTAAAACACAGAAGCCTTCAAAAGGGAAGCTCCTGGCAATGAACAAGAGAGCAAAGGGTAAAAAAGGCCGGTTTATCGTCATAGACGGTATAGATGGTGCTGGTAAGGCTACTCAGACAAAATTGCTCGTAGAAGCACTCCGGGCAAAGGGTAAAAAAGTGGAGACAGTAGATTTTCCTCGCTACTACAATAACTTTTTTGGTGGAATGATCGGTCAAGCGCTTCGAGGTGACTTTGGGGATTTTCTTGCTGTACACCCAAAAATTGCATCGGTACTCTATGCATGTGATCGACTAGAAAGCACGAAACAAATCAATGAATGGCTTGCCGAAGGATATATAGTAATTGCTGATCGGTTTACAAGTTCGAATCAAATTCATCAAGGAGGGAAGTGTAAAACTGATAAAGAAAGAAAAGAATTTCTCCAATGGCTTGACACAATGGAACATGAAATAATTGGTGTGCCGCGCCCAGATATGATTATCTACCTCTCTTTACCAGTTGCCGTGAGTCAAGAATTATTAAAAAAAGCAAAATCAGGCATCGAGCAAAAGAAAAAAGATTTCAAAAAGCGATATTTGAAAGGTGCCAAAGATCTGGCTGAAGAAAATATTGAACATATGGAAGCCTCACGCAAGAGTGCGTACAGTATTATCAAAGCAAAAAATAATTGGCAGATGATCGAATGTTTCGATAAGAAGAAAAAGGTATTACGATCGATAGAAAGTATTCATCAAGAAGTCTTTAGTCTAGTTAAAAGTCATATATAATATATATATGCACCACTCTTCAAATACACAAGCTGGATCAATAATCGTGAATTCGATAATAATTATACTTTTAGCAGTAAGCTTTGTCTTTATCAGTGGATATAAAAAAGATACTTTATTTGGTACAGTCTATAAATCAAATACAGGTAAAGAGGGTGTGTACGGGAAATCGGTCTATGGTTCAAATAAGATTGAAGCAATTCGAGAATTAAAAATTGAAAATATACCTATCACATGTGCTGCCCAACAAAGTCAGGTCGACATTGATATAGATAATGCAAAATCATTGTTTCCTCATATGATGGATATTCAAGAAAATACAATCGGCTCATGTGCTATACACTCTATATGGCACTCTATGCAAGATAAATTGGGCAAGACATTTTTGAAGGGTGGATTTAGGAAAGATAATATCCCACTTGCAAATCCTGATGGTAAGAAAAATATAAGTGCACTTGAAGAAATAGCAAAAGATACAAAAAGATCAATTGGTAGTGGTAGTTTAAATGCCTATCAGATGGCAAAAGCATATAAGAACAATGGAGCATCAAAATGTGAAATTGTTGATTTTGCTGAGATAAGTCTCGAAAATCAATGTACTGATATCAGAAACAAGATGGCTGCAGGATATGATTGTAATTTAATCACGTATAATCAACAAAACGGCCAAGGGCATGTTGCGACCATAGACAGTATGGCGGTTTCGGGATCAAGTTGTACTGCATCGGTATATGATACTACTCAACAAGATCCAACTAAGTCTGTAGGTAGACAAACTATAGCTATGGGTCCGGGTGCTAGTGGGGACAAAAAGCTTGATATCAATGCACCTTTCAGTGCAAGTATGAAGCCGGATGTGGCAGGTTTTATTTGTTGTAAGTAATAATTAATGTAACTAATATATAATATGAAAATCTATTTCGCAGGTTCAATAAGAGGAGGGAGAGAGGATATCGAGGTGTATAAGCAAATAATCGTCGAATTACAGAATTACGGTGAGGTGCTCACTGAACATATTGGAGATGCATCACTTACATCTTTTGGCGAAGCGGGAGTAACTGATCAATTCATCTTTGATAGAGATATGGACTGGGTAAGAGCTTCAAATATAGTGGTAGCTGAAGTCACAAATCCTAGCCTTGGGGTTGGATATAAGCTCGGACAAGCAGAAGCTATGGGTAAAAAGATTATTTGTCTATATCGCAAAGTTGAAGGGAAAAGACTTTCAGCAATGATTTCCGGCAATCAATATATGAAAGTATTCGAATACGAGAGTTTTGATCAGGCTAAAGATATCCTATCTAAGCAAATAGTCTAAAAACACTGTTCCGTTTTCTGTGGTCTCAGATTTGAGCAATTTCCATTGGATATCTTTTTGTGATTCGTTTGTAGGGCTCAAGAGTCGTATTCCATTTCCAAACTGAATAGGCTCAATGGTCAGATACATGTGAGTCACAACTCCTGCCTCTAGAAAAGCAGTATAAATACTTTCACCTCCACATATAGCAATTTTTGTATAGCCACGTCGTGCAAGTTCTTCGATAAGTTTTGCTGGTTCAAGTGTTGTGGTCTCAACATTTCCATCTGGCCACTTATCTTCAAATCTCTCTGTTCGAGAATATATGACATGGTGTCGTCCAGGGAGTGGCTTTGGGAAGGTGCGAAATGTAGTTGCTCCCATAACCATGATGCCGGCTTCTTTCGTAAGGGTCACAAACCGTTTTTTGTCTTCAGGGCTTGTCCAATTGGCAAACTCAGTTTTGTTGCGAGCAATAAAACCATCGATAGTCGTAGCTGCGACGATAAAGACTTCAGGTTTTGTAGATGTGGCGTCTATGTCTGGCATAAATATAATTAGACTGCGATAGGTGCTTTAATTGCTCCATGAGATTCATAATTCTCAACTCGAATATCATCGATAGTAAAGTCAAATAAATCTTTTTTGTCTGGATTGAGCCAAAGAGTTGGTGCAGTAAATGGTTCTCGTGCCAATTGCTCTTCAACTTGGTTGAGATGGTTGAGATAGAGATGTGTATCACCACCAGTCCATACAAATTCGCCTGGTTCGAGACCGACAACTTGTGCAATCATGCAGGTGAGCATGGCATAGCTTGCGATATTGAAGGGAACACCAAGAAATGTATCGCATGAACGCTGGTAGAGTTGGCAAGACAATTTTCTATCTGCAACAAAGAATTGAAAGAGACAGTGACATGGAGGGAGGCCTGCAATTGCCATCTCATCGATATCAGATGGATTCCATGCAGATACGATGATTCGCCGAGAGCTAGGGCTTTTTTTCAAAGTCTCTACGACATTTTTAAGTTGATCAACTTCTCGGCCATCTGGTGTTTTCCATCGTCGCCATTGATATCCATATACCGGCCCAAGCTCACCCCACTTTTTTGCAAACTCAATATCGGTCTTTATTTTTTCAATAAATTCTTTTATGCCAGATTCCCATTCGGCACGACCTTCTTCGGTGTGGATATTTGGTACAGGGAGATTGTTTGCCTGAAGATAGTGCTTATAAGGCCAGTCATCCCAGATATGAACATTGTTCTCGGCAAGATAACGGAGGTTAGTGTCACCGCGAATAAACCAAATCAATTCATGAGCAATAGTTTTCCAGCCCACTTTTTTAGTAGTAAGGAGTGGAAATCCTTTTTGTAAATCAAAGCGCATTTGGTATCCAAATACACCGATTGTTCCAGTACCAGTTCGGTCTTCTTTTTTCACTCCATGCTCTTTTATATGTCTGAGCAGGGTGAGATAGGCTTCATCGTGAGGGTTATGGGCCATGGGATGATTGTTATTATTGTCTAATACCGCTAGTATACTATGTATGTCTGTATTTACTATACTTGTCCTCAAGCTAGTCCCACTGTACATATTTGTACTCTTGGGGTTTGTGGCAGCAAGATACCTTGCGGTACAGAAAGAGACCATAGCGACTCTGTTGATCTATATTATTTCACCTATAGTTATTTTTAGTGGGGTAGTGGTGGCTCCACAGACTATCGCCAGTATTACCTTGCCATTATTGGCATACGGTATAAGCACATTGCTATGCTTGAGTTTTTATAT
>JBJOQZ010000046.1:0-6680 GCA_046049705.1 Candidatus Parcubacteria bacterium
TGTTTGCATTCCAAGAACCAGTAGTAAATATTTAAATACCACATGAAAAAAATAATACATATGAAAAATACTACAAAGCAATCAGGTTTTACATTGATTGAACTCTTGGTGGTTATTGCGATTATTGGCCTTATGTCTTCAATAGTTACCGCATCACTAACCTCGGCTCGAAACAAAGCTTTGGACTCACAAAGAATTCAAGACATGCACCGACTTGAAATTGAAGGAGGACTTGCTCTCTTAGAGAAAAAAGCCATTCCAACAGTTGCGATTCCTAAACAAAACACACTCGCTTCTGCACCTGAAAGTGTAGATGGTGCAAACGAGATATTGAATAAAACAGGGAAGTATATTGGTATTATTCCTGAGGATGCACTCGCTGCAGCAGACCCTCTAGATATGAGCCTCAATACTAACTTCAAAAACTTATTCACTACTTTTTTTAAGGCCGGTCTCAAAGTACCTGAAGATCCTCGTTGTAGTACATCAAATGCTGCTACATGTTATCGTGCTTGGTATAATGGTGAAAGTATTATCATTGCTTCAACGTTGCGAACACAGTTCCATTCATCTGGTAAAAATGTTCAGTACGGAATTATCATTGGAAAAGTGAGTCCAACTATACTACAGAGTGCATGCCAGAACCTGAACTTCCCTGTATACAATACATCTGCTAGTGGAAGCATCGGGCCAAGCAATCCTACATGTATTGGGTCAGCACCTGCATCAGTTATTAAGGGGTATAGTACAGGGTTAGATCTTCAAGGTGCAGATTCAACTGCAAATGGAGGGTATCAGATATAGTATTGCTTTTTTGCCATTTATAGATATAATCATCCCATTATGTTGAAACTCAAAACAGAAACACGAATAAGTGGCTCAACCCGACAAGAAGGAGTAGTTCCTGCTGTTGTATATGGCCCAAAGATGGAAACTACACCTATTGCTGTATCACAAGCAGAGTTACAAAAAGTATGGAAATCTGCAGGTGAATCAACTGTTATCACTCTCGAAGGCGCTATCAATGGCATCGATGTGATTATCCATGATATTCAGCGAGATCCAGTAAAAAGCGATATCATTCATGTTGATTTTTATGCAGTCGACAAAGACAAGAAAATCGCTGTTGATATTCCACTTGAATTCATCGGTACTGCGCCTGCAGTTAAGGAACAAGGTGGTGTATTTATGAAGATCGCCCACGAACTCAGCATCGAGGCGCTTCCAAAAGATTTACCACATGCTATTGAGGTAGATATTTCATCACTTAAAAATCTTGAAGACCAAATCACTGCAGGAGATATCAAACTTCCTACAGGTGTAACTCTCAATGTTGGTGCCGAAGAAGTTATTGCCATCGTAACAGCAGCTAAGGAAGAAACAGATGAAGCTCCTGTTACAATCGATATGTCTGCTATTGGTCTTTCTGAAAAGAAAGGTAAGAAAGAAGAAGAAGGGGCAGTTGCTGAATAATCAGATATCCTCAGTCCAATTTCATTTAGGTAGACCTCAAATGGTCCACAACAAAAACCACCAAGAGATAGAATCAATCGGTGGTTTTTGCTATACTAAGAAGACATGTTTAGGAAACTATATATATTGATACTTTGCATATGCCTCTGTATGGGAGTATTTCTCCTAAAAGGAGATGTATTTGCACAGTCAAACCTGACACCAGAACAAGAGGCACAACTCCGTGCAGAGCTTAGTTCAATCGAAAGTCAGATTCAGGAACAGCAAAATATTTTAAATACAAAGAAAAGCGAAGGATCATCGCTTGAGCGAGATGTGGCGATACTCAATGCGCAAATCAAACAGGCTCAGCTAAAGATTAAGGCACATGAAATTTCAATCAATAAACTTGGTAAAGATATCAACCAAAAAACAGAGACAATCAAAAATTTGAGTGGAAAAATAGACTCAAGCAAGGTTTCACTTGCTGAGATATTGCAAAGTACGAGAGAAATGGATGATTTCTCACTTGTTGAGGCATTGTTGGCAAATCAAGATATATCAAAGTTTTTTGTTGATGTTGATTCATTTGCAAATATTAAAGAGTCACTGGGTACTCAGTTAGATGATATCCGGACTGCACGTTCACAAAATGAACAAGCGAAGAAAGATCTTGATCACAAAAGAACTGAAGAAATTGATTTGAAATCATATGTCGTTGGAGAACAAGAAAAGATTAAAAAAGCAGAAGAGGAGAAAAGAAGATTATTGACCTTAAATAAAAATGAACAGCTTAACTACCAGACTGTCATCCAAAATAAGCAAAAAAGAGCGCAGGAGATCAAGAGTGCTTTGTTTAAATTGCGAGATGCTGATTCTATCAAGTTCGGTGATGCGGTAGTCTATGCCAAACAGGCAAGTGCAAAAACTGGTGTGCGTACAGCATTTGTATTGGCGATTTTACAGCAAGAAAGTAATCTTGGTTCAAATGTAGGTCGATGTTTCCTTTCAAATGCAGAAACAGGTGAAGGGGTATTTAGATCTTCGGGTGCAGCGGTTAAAAATGTCATGAAGCCCTCACGTGATGTTCAACCATTTTTAGCAATTACAAAATCACTCGGACGTGATCCATATCAGACTCCGGTTTCTTGTCCTTTCACAATAGGATACGGCGGAGCTATGGGTCCTGCCCAGTTTATCCCGTCTACGTGGCAGATTTTCTCTGATCGTATCGCAGCGGTCAATGGAAGAGGTATTGCTGATCCGTGGATTGCAGAAGATGCTTTCATGGCATCTGCCTTTTATCTTGCTGATTTAGGTGCTGCGAGTCAGTCATATACCGCAGAGCGAAACGCAGCATGTCGATACTATTCTGGTCGATCTTGTAGTGGCTCAAATACATTTTATGGTGATCAGGTTATGGCTAAAGCCAAGACATTACAAGACAATATTGATATATTACAGTCAATCTGATACAGTGCAGATCCTATATGAACCATAAGACTCGTGAATTTTGGAATAAAGAATACAAAGACGCAAAACATCTGACACTAAGTACAGATCCTTCTTCGGATTTACTCGAATTTGTAAAATGGGCTGAGCGCAATGCCGAATGGCCAGCATTTCCAAAGCATGGACATATTCTTGATATTGGTTGTGGAAATGGACGAAACCTCATACCGCTTTGTTTTGAATTTAATATGAATGGTACTGGATTTGATATTGCGGAAGTTGCACTTGAACAAGCTCGAAAGCGTATACCTCAAGCTGAACAAGAGGCAAAAGAAGAGGGTCTCAAAGTGAGTCCTGGATTGAAGATTGAGTTTATTAAACAAGGGGCAGAAGATCCGATTCAGCTTCCAGATCAATCAGTCGATGTGGTACTCGACATGATGGTTTCGCATCAATTGGTTAAAAAAGATCGTGAGGCACTTGCGGCTGAGATTGCGCGTATCACTAAACCATATGGTTGGGTATTTTTCAAAACATTTGTATTGGAAGGGGATGCACATGCAAGACGTATGATTGATGAAAATGGCATTACAAAAGATTATCAAGAAAAGTATCCAGAGTACTTTGACGCTGAAGGACGTGCTGAGCGAAATTCATATATCCACCCACATACAAGAGGGTTTGAGCATGTATACACTGAGCAGGAAATTGCCGATCTCTTCGTACCATATTTTAAGATTTATAAGATGAAAAAGTCATATAAGCATGTCAAAGATGGTAAGGCATTTAAGCGACGAACAGTATCTGTCTACATGGAGCGATTGCGGGACTAAGCGTTGAGGTATACAATTATCTATACATATGAATATTAAAAAACGAAATCTCGGTTTTGTTCGGGTTGCTGGTACGGTGCTATTGGCCGCTCTGGTACTCACTACATCGATTTGGTTTACTCGTATTCAACTCTCGAAGAATTCAGGAGATAATCAAGCTAGCGTATACTATGGTGGTTATAAGTCTGCGGTATCGGTCCTTACTATCAAGTTTCCTACACCACTTGTCGAGACAAGTTCAGATCGACCTGAAATAAAATGTAAGATCTTTGCATCGGGAGTAGACAGAATAGATTCAGTAAAGCATCCTACATTACACAGGATGTTGAGTATCAAGGAAGGCTACTGTGGTGTGTATAGTTTCCTATTATCAATGTATAACACATTTGGAATAAGAGAGATGTCAATTGGAGATCAGAAATTTCCTATAGCTTCAAATAAGACCGATATGAATCTCGATCTAATAGAACAGTATGTTAAAACTCAACCAGGATTGAGAGATGGGATGACAAATGAAGAGGTATATGCTTTGTATCAATCGGTAGGAAAGAGTTGTGTTACGATAAAATATAGTAGTGGACAACTTGAAAAGCAGTGTAAGGACCTTATTGCATACAGGACAGCTGGCTACGATTGCGATCTAGGTTTATATGGAACAGGTGGTGCACATGCTGTAAATATTAAATCTGCTTCTTGGAGTAAGAGTAAAAATGCATGTGTACATAAAATATATAATACAACAGGACAGCGTGATCCAAAGATAAAGCCACAACTCAATACAGTCACTGTCGAGTTCTTCCAAAAAGGGTATCTCCCTGGGGTAGATTATCCAGAAGATAATACATATAACCAAGGTGCAGATTACATTTGCTGTAAGTAGATTTAAAGCATACCCTGAACAAGGCTTGTTTTCTGGTTTATTGCAAAAAACCTGAGCCTGTGCTATAAACTAGGGACCAAAAGGCCATGTTTTTCGCCTCAGAAAAGGTAGTAAAGCACTAAAAAAGCCTAAAACAAAGATATATGAAAGCAGATATTCATCCAAAATATACAAACAATACGACATTTACATGTGCTTGTGGCGCTGTGTTTACACTTGGCTCTACAAAGGAAAATGTAACAGTTGAAATTTGTTCAAAATGTCACCCATTTTATACTGGACAAGAAAAGGTACTCGATACAGCTGGACGAGTAGAAAAGTTCAATAAAGCTCGAGCTGCGAGTGCTGCAAGTAAAGAAAAGAAAGCAGCCAAGGACGCAAAGAAATAGCGGATTAAGAAAAAGCGGATGTATTGAGAAAATCTTCTCAATGTACCGCTTTTTCTTTTTGCCTTGCCTTATATAAGGTACATGCTTGAGGTGCTATAATCTAAACAATATATGGATAGCGAAACATTAAAAAAACATAAAGAAAATTACAAAACAGCTTATCTTGCAACAGAATATGAGCGTGTTTTGGCGCAGAAGCAAGATCTCGAACTTATGGCATCTGACCCATCTATGGCAGAGCTTGTGGCAGATGAATCAAAGACTATCGACGAGCAACTAAAGTCAATTGAGGATAAGATAAATGACATCATTAAAGAAGAGGAAAAAGCAGATGAATTTCCAAATGAAATTGTTCTCGAAGTCCGTGCTGGTGCAGGGGGAGAGGAAGCAGCTCTTTTTGCAGAAGAATTGGCAAATATGTATAAAGGATATGCGGCCCAAAAAGGGTTTGGATATAAAGAGGTGGACGTATCAGAAAGTGACCTTGGTGGATTTAAAGAGGCATCATATGAATTCCGAGGGCAAGAAATTTATAAATATTTTAGATTTGAGATAGGGGTACACCGTGTGCAGCGTGTCCCTGCAACCGAAAAATCAGGCCGTGTACATACTTCTACTGTTACAGTAGCCATATTGCCAATTCGAAAGAAAGTGACTGTGGAGGTCAATCCAGGGGATATTGAGATGGAACTTTCAAGATCCGGTGGAGCAGGTGGGCAAAATGTAAACAAAGTAGAAACAGCAGTACGACTTATCCATAGACCAACAGGTATCGATGTGCGATGTACTTCAGAACGAAGCCAGCTCAAAAACCGAGAAAAAGCCATGTCTATCTTGATGGCAAAATTGCAACAAAAGAAAGAAGAGGAAGAGGCAAGTAAGTTTTCATCAGACCGTAAGTCTCAGGTAGGTACTGGTAATCGATCTGAAAAAATCCGGACATATAATATTTTACAAGATAGAATCACTGACCATAGAATCAAGCAAAGTTGGCATGGGTTGCCAAATATTATGTTGGGAAATATCGACCCAATTATCACTGCCCTTAATCAGGCAGCAGAAACAGGTACTATGGGTGAGGGTGGAGAAGATGAGGAATAAAGTAAGTTGAGTTTATCGTTTTTTGGCAGGTATTGTATGTAGACGCTCGCACTACAAAATAAAAGGAAAAAGAAAATGAAACACCCGCCGCACAGGGTCACTGTGAGGCGGGGGTTGATGTCTCAAAGGTGGCTGCTATTAGCAGCCCGATTCGTCAGCGGCTTCTTGCTGACGGATGAGGGTTAGCTCAGTCTCAACCGAGCGGGGTTTGAGCTCTACTTTGGAGAGCTCTTCATCAATTATTTCTTCATTCATGGTGGTCGAGGAACAAACCGACTAAACAATGGGCGGAATACCCACCGATCCGCAAAGGACCGATTAGGTGCGTAGTCGGTGGACGCATCTATGTAAATTATATAACTACACCATATTTTGTCAAGCTCCTACCACAGTATATTTATAATGGGTTTACCAAAGTAAGGGGCCTATATCGTATTTATTATAAAAACCCTAAACCCCTTGTCCAAAGCGATTTCATATGATAACCTAGTCAGTACCTATGAGAGCGCATACAGAATCAAAAACAAGTCCTAAAACAGCGACTAAAGACGCGTCTATCGATGCGATGTTTAG
>JBJOQZ010000047.1:0-7942 GCA_046049705.1 Candidatus Parcubacteria bacterium
GTTCCGGGCGCTTTGAAGTTGCAAGGACTTGTTTGGCCATATCTACCGCACCTTGATGGTGAATTATCATTTCACTGAGAAAAGCTTGATCAAATTCGAGACCAGTTTTCCCTTCAAGTCCCGCCATCATACCTTTCATCATACCTTCCATAGACATATCCCCTTCTTCCATAGCCGACCCATGATTCATCATCTTCATTTTACCTTCTGAACCTGATTGCATCATATGACCATTCATTTTCATTTTACCTTCCATGTTTCCTTTGTACATTCTTTTCATATGTCGTCCGCCATCGCGTGAACCAAGTGTTGCAAGACCAACTACGAGTACACCGATCAAAAAACCTGCGACCAAACTCGCAATTGCAAGGTTCTTTTTTGACATGTTTTGGATATATGTTTTCATGCGACTAAGTGTACCATATCCAGACACTATTTTTTAGTTCTCTCTCTGACTAAAAATCACCCTGATAATATCATCAATAGCAGGCTCATTGATTCCAATATCTTTAATTGGTAATTCTGAAGTTATGATCTCTGCACTCACTTCTTTAACTCGTCTTTGATCGACTTTTATGGATACAGATAATTCTTGCCACTCTTTTATCTCTCCAAACTTTTCTACTGTCTCTCTCGGGATTGACTCAGTCAATGTCATAGTAATTACTTTATAGTTTGCATAAGTAGAGATAAGGGCATCGATTGATCCATCATATATAATTTTTCCATAATTAATGATAATCACTCGCTCGCATAATTCTCTAATATCCTCCATGTAGTGTGATGTGAGAATAATGGTCGTCTTTTTACTTTTATTGTACTTCTTAATAAAATCACGCACATTCTTTTGAGCGACCACATCGAGCCCGATTGTAGGTTCATCTAAGAAGAGTACTCTAGGATTATGCAGGAGTGCGACAATTAACTCGCATTTCATTTTTTGGCCAAGCGACAGTTTCTTAACCTGTACATGCAAGAAATCTCGTACATCGAGTAAGTCGATAAGCTCATCTATCCACATAGCAAAATCATCATCTTTTACTTCACTGCATTCTTTAAAAAGAAGAAAATTATCCATCGGAGTAAGTGCACGCAACAACTGATCTTTTTGCCCCATCACAATTCCGAATTGATTTTGGAATGCTTTTTTCCTCTCATACGGTACAAAATCGAGTACTTTACAGACCCCTTCACTTGGGTGCAAAATACCACTCAACATCTTTAATGTCGTTGTTTTCCCTGCTCCATTTGGTCCCAAAAAACCTACAATTTCTCCTTCTGCAATTGAGAAAGATATATCATCTACTGCCTTTGCGTACTCGGTATTTCGATGAAAAAAGGAAACAATCGTATTCCAAAGCCCTGGCTTCTTGCGGTAAAATTCGAAATATTTTTTAAGATTTTTTACTTCAATGATATTCATATGATAGGAAATATAGTTATTATGCTCCTGTTGCTTCGTATTTTTTAAGACCCTTTTTCCAGATTATGCGCAGCACTACAGATAGTATTACTATCCATAATAACTGTACACCAATCCCGATTACTCCTTGGTGAATGGATACCTTTTTCAAATACAATTGAGCAGGGACAAAGAAAGAATATGCAAAAGGAAGATATGTACCGATGGTCGCAATAGTCGGAGGAAGAAGAGTAAGTGGAAAATAACCTCCAGAGAAAAATCGTTTGATTCGATCTGCTGATACCTGAATACCATCTACTTCATCGGTCCAAAATGCCGCACAACCAATAATAAACCCAATAAGCCATTCGGTAATAAAAGCAAAAACAATCATCAATGCAATAATCGCCAGATAGAGGGGGTCGGTATTAATTACAATTTTATTCAAGAAAAACAGTAGAAGAATAAATTGTGTAATAACTGAAAACACCATAATAAAACCAGCTCTTCCTATTTCATTGAAAAAAATAAATCTTGCATATGGAATAGGCTTGATGAGGAACTTTGATAGTCTTCCTTCATTTATATCTCTCGATACAAAGCTGGCTACGAAATTTCTTACAATAGCGGAGATCATATTCCCAATAAGCACATAGGTAATCATCTCCGACAATGTAAATCCTTTTATAGTACCAGTGCCAGAAGCATATATTGCAGTCCACATCAAAACCAGGACGAGTAATTCTGCAATTTCCCCTACTCTATATGCAACGATAGAAAAACGATATACGAGTGATCGCGCCCATGCCATCCGAATAATGACAGAGGCCTGCTTCAAGAGTTGTTTCATAGTCCTAAGACTAAATGAATCCTTTCTAAAAAGCAATCAAAATTGATTTTACCTATCAGTAACCGCCTCTTATTTCTTTGCTCTTGGCTTCTCTATTTTCTCGAACGCATATTCACCTTGCTCCTCATTTAGTTTTAAGTAAGTGGTCGTTGTTGCTGGAGGATTCTTAGTATAATCTACTACTTCGTTTATATAGTACGGCCCCCACCCATCATCACCTGAAATACCAGGTATAGCATATATATCTTGAGATTCTCGAGACGAAAGAGACCATGCGCCATCTGCAAATGAATATCTTTCGATAGTATAGATGTCACCAAGTCCTCTTCCTTTAAAGTAACTCTCAAGTGTCCTTTCTTTTTCATTGATTGTTACAAATCCGAGACCAGGAAATGCCTCATACTCATCATCTGCTTTTTTTCCTGTCAGTTCATATCGAGTAAAAGTCCTAGTCTTTGGATCTTGCACGTAAAAATCTGCACCCATATTGTATGCCCCTAAACTAATATCTGCCAAAACATCCTGTACTCCATCAAAGTTAATATCTACTTTTGTGAGATTTGTGACAGGTTCTACGTAGTTACTATCAATGATGAAAGTATATCCATCAGGATATATCACCTTGATATCAGTCGAACGTTCTTCAATATCAATATCTTTGAGAGTTTGTGTTTGAATATCTTGCTCGAGTTTAAATTCATTTACACCAGACATGTCTTTGGTGTCATCTACCGATACGACTGGACCAGGCCCTGGTCTTCCACAATCAATCATGCAACGAAATGCCACAACTCCAATCAAAATGAGAGTAGCCGCGAGCACAATATAGATGATTCGATTGACTCTTGTACTGGATGTATTTTGTATAGTATCTGGATTCATATATATAGTATATAGCACCCTCATACTTATGACGAGGAACAATAGGATATCATCTCAAATATCTCCTACCGAATCTCATCCAATAATTCATCTAGCTCCTTGTATCGCACTGCAATTGTTTGCCCATGGATAAGCCAGAAAATACTAGGATCAAATTCTTTAATAAATTCATAATCATGCGTCACTAAAAGGATTGAACTTTTAGTCTTTTTACATACTTCGAGTAGGATTTCCCAAGTCACTTCATCGATATGGTTAGTTGGTTCATCGAGGATGATAAAATCTGGCTTGGCACCAAAAGCAAGAGCGAATCGCATACGCATACGCTCTCCTCCTGAAAGATGTTTTGAAGCGGTCGTCATACGATGTGTATCAAAACGCATGGCACCGAGCGCAGCACGCCCATCGATATCGTCAAGATTTAGTTGTTGGCAGACAATTTGCAAAGCCGATTGTTCTTGATCAAACTCTGCATGCTGATTGAAATATGACCACTTAACTCCATCAGCCCATACCACCTCTCCAGCTGTTGCAGGTTCTTTGCCAGTCAAACATTTGAGAAATGTTGACTTACCTGATCCGTTTCTCCCAAGCAAAACAATCCTGTCTCCAGATCGGACTTCAAGACTAGCATTATCAAAAATCCGACCCTTTGCTTCTGGATATTTAAATGCCAAGTCTTTAACTCTGCACAATAATTTTCCACCATGCAATCGCGCTTCAGTTCCCTGCAATTTTATTTTTGTTGATTTAGATTCAGGGCGACCTGACTGTCCATGGGCCTCTTTGAGCGCAGAGAGTTCTTCTTTAGCTTTTTTATATGCTGCCACTTCTTTTCCACGAAAAGCTTTTGCTGCAAGAATACCAATCGATGCAGAGAGTTGTTTGATACGTTTTGCTTCAGCATCAAATACGCGCTGCAGTCCACCAATACGCGCCATTTTCATTTCAATATATTCATCGTATCCCCCTTCTGAAATATGCATATGCCCATCTGCAAGTTCTCCTACTTTTGTGGCTATACTATCAATCAAAAGCCTATCATGTGAAATAAAAAGGATGGCCCCGCGAAATTCTTGGAGTAATTCTATAAGTGCCATACGGCTAACAATATCGAGATGGTTTTCTGGTTCATCAAGCAAAATATAATCAGGAGAAAGTGCAAGTGCCGTACTAATAGCCACTACTTTTTGTTGACCTCCTGACATAGAGCTACAGATTTTTTCGAGACGTGACTCAAGCGGAAAGCCGAGTGTCTTTGCAAAACCAAAAATCTTTTTATACAAGCTTTCACTTGGAGACGCCATCTTAGCACCTTCAAAGACACTATTGATATATTGACTGACAGTTTTGGCTTTTGACTCATCACTAAACTCCTGCGAGACATAGACAAAACGAATATGACCATTTTTCTGGACCTGACCAGCATCTGGTTCTATCTCTCCACATACCATCTTGAGGAGGGTAGACTTCCCTGCTCCATTTTCGCCAAAGATACATAGTCGCTCCCGTTCGGTACAGGTAAAAGAAACGCCCTTAAGAATCGGTCGCTCCTGAATACTGTATTCGAGTTTTTTGACTTGTATGGATTTTTGCATGGATATATCTCCGCATCTTACATTATTCTGGATATTTGCCCAAATTTACCTTCCTCCCCCTGCTAGCATCTTGGCAAAGTTGCCATCGCTCAATCGGCCAGTGATATCACCATGTAATTGAGTAGCGATAGCTATAAGCTCATCACGCACCTCTTTTTCTGATATCACAGACGGATCGATCTTCTTCTCATATCTGACAAATGACCCTAACCCTTCGACTTCTTGGAAAAAGATATTGATCCCCCGATATTCAGTTCGATTTTCTGTGATCTGTATTTTTTGAAATTCCTTTAGTCCAAGGAGTTCCATGACAAATACGAAGTTTGCAGCATTGCCGATATCGAGCCCCGTTGTTTTATATGTTCCTTCTGCAGTCACGGTACCGATATTGAAACAATTGCCATATTCTGGAGATTCAAATAATGACACTCTGATCTCTCCAACAGGTAGATCTTTTGCAAAAGCCTCGTTCTTGGCATAAATAGTCTGCGTCAATTTCATGGGTGCACTAAATCCATATCCAGGTGTATTTTCTGGAAAAAAAATTGAGATGGAGTTCCGGATAAAATCTAAACTTGGTTCTGAGACGGTGATGGTGACATTCATAAAGAAATTATATCACAGAGCAAACATGAAAAAGTTTCAGCCTAAGACCCAAACGTAAATGCAAATAGTCTAACCGGTACATCTCCAACTACTCTCAATTCAAGTACATGTGACTCGCTTTTTTTATTTTTTATCAATTTATACAATCGACTATTATCAACTCGGACAATACTATTTGCATCAACATCCACATGTGCACTTCCGAGTGTACGCACGAGAACACCATCTTGCCATACCTCTATATTTCCGTGCCCACCAGATTCCCCACTCGGCTTACGAGCGGTTTCAGCTACAATATATACTTCTTTTGCTGTATACGGAAATGTTAGACGTGATGATTTTGGTGCCACACTCTGCACAAGTGATGTAGTGCGAGATCCAGTCGAAGTGACAGATAAAGATATCGCTGGTGCCTCTATATATTCTGGTTGAATATTCCAAGTACCTTGCAGGTAGAGTGCGTCTGGCTTAAAACGCTCAGGATAGACAAATTGTTGTATACCAGATGTACCTGGAGTACCATTTGCCAATCTTTCATTTCGAAGAGATCCGAAATATGTTTCCGGACTTTGCGCTAAAGCACTACGCGCCGAAGCACTTTGCTTCGATGCAAGCATTCTTGTAGCCGCATCATCATTCCCTTCTTCTAGATTAGTTTTTTCTAGAGTTAAGTCCACGGTTACTCCCAAGAGATCAGCCCTCTCTTTCAAGGCACTTTGAATTTGCTTTTCTGTTTCATCATATGCACCTTCGCCAATATGGTCATAGATGATATTTCCATGAATATCGATCAAGTATTTTCTCGGCCAATATCTATTTTTATATGCCTGCCAAGTACTGTAGTCATTGTCCAAGACTACTGGAAATGTAATCCCTTCTTCTTTCATGGCATTTTCAACATTTTTAATATCTTTTTCAAATGCAAATTCTGGAGTATGGATACCGATGATGATCAATCCATCGTCTCTATACTTTTCATACCAAGAATTGAGATATGGAAATGTCCGCTTACAATTGATACATGAATACGTCATAAAATCTACCAAAATAACTTTTTGGCCTATATATTCTTTGAGTGAGATTGGCTGATTATTTGTATTTACAAAGCCAGATGGATTGACGATATCGATATATGGCATACCTTTTTGTTTTTGATCATGTGCGGACTGTGCAGCCTCTTCCTTGCTCGACGATCCACCAAATTGAGATTCTGATTTTGATGGCGATAGGATGATGGCTATTGCTGCTAGAGCAGTACAGATAATGACTATGACGATAATGCGCAATATATTTTTTGAAGACATGATTGAGGGTATATTATTTGAGAAGCGTGATTAATAGCACAGTTGAGAATGTAATCAGTGGCGAGATACTACTTTTTACTGCTCAATTTTTTCCAATAATTTTTGTTCAATTTTTGTAATATCGAAGTATCCTGAATCTAAGATTTTTGTTTCGAGTTTTTTATCAAGTCCTCCGATAATCATGAGGCCGAGTACCAAAAAGAGTATACCGAGTCCTTTTTTAAACCATCGATCTGGATCTGAAAGTGCATTGAGCTTATGTGCAAACTTTTCTCCAAGAAGTGCAATACCGAGAAGGACAATACTAAGTCCAAGTACATACGCAATAAGGTATGTGGTACCCAAGAGGAAGCTGGCGGGTAAAACGGAGGCAAGAATAATAAAATAAGTCGGTGAGCAGGTTGAGAATACTGGACCGAGCGCTGCACCAATAATCACATCTCCCCACCAAGATTTTTTCTGATACCCTGTGCCAAGTAGTTTATTTGAATCACGAGAGAGCTTTGAGATACCAGGAATACTTGACCATAGTTTTGGAAATACCAAAGTCAGACCAAAGAGCAACAAGATTGTCCCACTCAAGTATTTCCAAAATTCTTGAGGAATAGTGATAAATGCTGTTGAGACTTTGAGGAGAAATGTAAATACTATAATCGAGACTGCCAGCGATCCAACAACAATATATGGAGTAGACTTGCTCCGCCCTGTCGCCGATGAACCGATAATCACCGGGAGAAGTGGCAATACACATGGTGCAAGGACAGTGAGAACTCCTGCGATAAATGAGACGATAAGTAATAGCATGGTGAATGTTTACGTAATTGTAATGGTTGGAAAAATTATGAGACGGTTGGTCCATACCTAGATAGTGCAAAACTTCGGACGTCCGAAGTTTTGCACTATCAATATATCTCGTCGGATGTCGAGAGACTATTTAATATTTTGTACTAGTGCCGTGAGCGTATTGCCTCCTTGCCACTTAGCAATCAAATTACCTGTTGCATCCACTTGAACGAGAGTATGTTGTGATGTCACACCATATTTCTTTTTCATTTCTGCAGATGCATCATAGTCAACTTCTAGGATATGAGTTCCTGCTGGGATTGCACTTAGATTTGATTTGATATTTGCATCAAGTGCTCGGCAAGATGGACACCAAGAAGCTTTGAAGAAAAGGACGACCTTGCCATCCTTAGCCATTGCAACTTTATCTGCGCTGTATGCAGAATATGTTCCAGCTTTTACCATGACATCTTTTGTCATAGTATCTTTCATCATGGCGTCTTTTGCAGGTGCATCT
>JBJOQZ010000048.1:0-20910 GCA_046049705.1 Candidatus Parcubacteria bacterium
CTTATCTATACGAAAACTGTACCGCAAACCGACACAGGTGATCAGGTCGAGTAGACCAAGGCGAACGGGTGAGAGGTCTTCAAGGAACTCGGCAAAAAAGCAGCCGTAACTTCGGAATAAGGCTTGCCTCAGCAATGAGGTTGCAACAAATGTATCCCAACCGACTGTTTATCAAAAACACAGCTCCCTGCGAAGTCGCAAGACGATGTATAGGGGGTGACACCTGACCAATGCCAGAAGATTAAATACGGGCGTTGCTATAGCAATATAGTGGTGACTTGTATAAGTCCTGGTGAATGTCGGCCGTAACTATAACGGTCCTAAGGTAGCGAAATTCCTTGTCTGGTAAGTTCAGACGCGCACGAATGGTGTAACGAGTTGGGAACTGTCTCGAAGACCTGCCCGGTGAAAATGCAATGGAGGTGAAGATGCCTCCTACCTGCAGTTAGACGAAAAGACCCCAGAAGCTTCACTGCAACTTGGTATTGAGTGTATGTTTTTACTGCGTAGAATAGATGGGAGAGGTTGAGATCACGTTTTCGGATGTGGTGGACTCGTCAGTGAAATACCATTCTGTCAAAATATACATTCTAACCTCAACGGGAAAAAAACGTTGAGAGACAGTATCTGGTGGGCAGTTTTAGTGGGGCGCTATCCTCCCAAAAAGTAACGGAGGAGTTTAAAGGTCAGCTAGGTGCGAATGGAAACCGTACCGATAGCGCAATGGCAAAAGCTGGCTTAACTGTAAGACGTAAGTGTCGAACAGACGCGAAAGCGGAACATAGTGAACCGACCATACGCATTAGATGCGGTGGAAGATTACCTGATAAAAGCTACTCTGGGGATAACAGGCTGGTTGTATCTAAGAGTCCATATCGACGATACAGTTCGGCACCTCGATGTCGGCTCGACTTATCCTGGGGCTGGAGAAGGTCCCAAGGGTTTGGCTGTTCGCCAATTAAAAAGTCACGCGAGCTGGGTTCAGACCGTTTAGTATCTGAATACATAATTATGTATTTCGGAAATTAAACAGTCTGAATCCTCGAGAGATTCATACGTTTTGAAAAAAAAGAAACACTATCAAAACAAAAACTGTTAGACAAACCATATTCTATTTTCTTTCAAGTAGATTGAAAATGAGAATTATCACGGCGGTCATATATAGAAATATATATTGATCCTGTTAACTTATATCGGTGAAATCCTTATCTGAGGACGACACCGAGGGAAGTTTGTAAACTAAGTTGAGGGTTCTGCACAAACACATATTTTGTGCGGACCCAAATTGAGATTGAGGCAGCAAATAAGTCCTCACTATATGTTGCATAGCTAGATAACATCACATCAGCCAGATTTTCTGGCGAGCACGTGGCGTTCGGCTCACAAATACCGCATATACGTAGTGGTTGGTTCTATTCCAACAATCTCAATTTTGTTCCATCATATGCACGACCAAGAGTCGTGCCCTCAACTTAGTTTATAAACACCCGTAGAGACTAAACGTTAACTATCTTCGGTGCGACAAATTAAATTAGTCACACAAAGATAAAGATATAGTCCATTCCACATAGTAATATGTGAAAAGAAGCGTGAGACAGGTTGGTCTCCTATCTACTGCAGGCGTTGATACTTGAGGAGATTTGCCCTTAGTACGAGAGGACCGGGGTGAACTGACCTCTGGTGTACCAGTTGTCATGCCAATGGCATTGCTGGGTAGCTATGTCGGGAATGGATAAGCTCTGAAAGCATCTAAGAGCGAAGCCAGCTCCAAGATTAGGTATCGTTTGAGGCCCGTGAGAGATGATCACGTTGATAGGCACCAGGTGTAAGCATAGTAATGTGTTCAGCCGAGGTGTACTAATGCGCCAATTCCTATTAGGAAATATACTGATGACGATCACTTTTATTTGTTACTTGCATAAAGATATATATTGACTCTTCTGTTCTGGTGACTTGTCGGTGGGGGCCCACCTGATCTCATTCCGAACTCAGAAGTTAAGCCCACTAGAGGCGATGATACTCGCTTGCGGGGAAAGTAGCTTGTCGCCAGTACAGAGTAGTCAATCTATACAAACTTTTTGCAAAGAAAAAGAAAACAGCCGAATGTCTATCGACGATATTCGGCTGTTTTTTTATTATAAGGTATAATATCAGCACTATGTCTTGGTCATCATCTCGTCAATTGGTATACGGAAGTGTTTTTTTGCTCATTGTGCTTGTACTTGTTGGTGTGCCTTCATATTTTATTTTCTTCAATAAACCTCAAACATGTTTTGATGGAAAGATGAATCAAAATGAGCTTGGTATTGATTGTGGTGGATCTTGCGTTAAGGCTTGTATCGGGGAGGTGATACCAGAGCCTATCATCTTATGGTCGCGTGCATTTAAGGTAACAGATGGAAAATATAATCTTGTGGCGTATGTACAAAATGCAAACGTGAATTATATTTCAGAGCCCGCAGAGTATTCATTTAAAGTATACGATAAGGACAATGTTCTCATCGGTTTGCGTGAAGGATATATGACAGTGCCGCCAGTTAAATCATATCCAATATTCGAACAAGGATTTGATACAGGAGAACGTATTCCTGCTAAAGTATTATTCCAGTTCAACCAACAGGTAACGTGGAATAAATATGGCTTTAGTCGACCTGAGCTTTCTGTTTCAGAACCACTTCTTACTCGTGCAACTACTACTCCACGTATAGAAGCGAAAGTTATCAATAATACTCTAGCTCGATTTGAAAATATCGAAGTTGTCGTTGTGGTATATGGGGCAGGTGACAATGCTATTGCTGCTTCGAGGACATTTGTACCAGTTTTGCAAAGCAGAAGTGAGGTTCCGATTGTATTTACGTGGCCTGAGTCATTTACACAGGCGGTTTCAAAGATAGAAATTATTCCAAAATTAAAGTTCTAATGCAGACGTTACTTAGTTTTTTCGGTGCGCGCACATATTCAGCAGGACAGAAATCTACATCGCCCGTAGATTGGAAGCTTTTTCTTGTTCTTGTGCCGATAGTGGCAGCTGGACTTGTGGCCATGAATGATTTTTTTGGTGCAGGTGGTTTTTTTGATCGACAAATTATCTGGGCAAGCGTAGGATTTCTTTTGATTCTTCTGACTGCTCGTCTAGATTTTCGCTTTTTACGGCGTACCTCAGTAGTTGTCACTATTTATGGAATGTCACTCCTCCTTCTTTTGGCGGTATTTATAGTTGGGTATAGTGCGAAAGGGGCACAAAGCTGGATTTCAATAGGTGCTTTCTCACTACAACCAGCAGATATGGCAAAATTGGCGCTTATCATATTATTGGCAAAGTATTTCTCTCGACGTCATGTAGAAATACGCCATATTAGGCATATTTTGGTCTCTGGGGCATATGCTGGGGTCTTATTCTTACTTGTAGCACTTCAGCCGGATTTTGGTTCAGCAATGACAATTTTCCTGATTTGGCTTGGTATGGTATTGGTTTCAGGTATTTCTAAAAAGCATCTTGCTATTGTATTTTGTATCGGAGCAATTGCCTTTGCAGGTTTGTGGAATTTTGGATTTAAACAATATCAGAAAGAGCGTATTCTAAACTTCTTGCACCCTCTCGCGGATATCCGGGGGAGTGGCTACAATGCCTATCAGTCAGTGATCGCTGTTGGTTCTGGAGGGGTAATCGGTAAAGGTGTGGGGTATGGTACGCAATCAAGGTTGAGTTTCTTGCCAGAATACGAGACCGATTTCGTCTTTGCTGCTTTCGCTGAAGAATGGGGGTTTATCGGCATAGTATTCTTATTTATTCTTTTCTTTATTTTGTTTAGACGGATATTTAATATTGCCATGAAAGGGGAGACCAATTTTGAGACATTATTTGCGCTCGGTGTGGCAATATTTTTTATGGCCCACTTATCAATAAATATCGGTATGAATATAGGACTTATGCCAGTTACTGGTATCCCGGTACCTTTTATGAGTTATGGAGGGTCACATCTTATCACTGAATGTTTGGCGATAGGTATTCTTATGGGAATGAGAAATTATGCTCGCCCTATGCATCGAGATATCGTTAAAAATGAGTTTTTAGGTATGGTGTAAGACAAGTTGTGGTTAACTTTTTTCTCTTGGCAACCCTCCGCCTCTACCGCATTGCAATACATATATTTTATTTATAGAGTTTGAGAATTTGCGGAGCTTGTACATCAAAAGAAAATGAAGTATCTACACGGTATTTTAGTCTTTCTGCATAACTCGACATATGATTTTGATTCTGAACTGCATATTGGATTGCTCGAGCAACTTCCATATGATCTTGTGGGGAAATAAGTAGGCCTGTTTCTCTGTCTTGTATCAATTCTGGAATACCACCAACAGATGTCGTGATGATTGGCACTCTTGCGTAGCCGGCTTCAAGAAGTGTAAATGGTAAACCTTCTTTTATAGATGTCATCATACATATATCAAATGCTTTGAAGTATTTTCGAGCATCACTGATATAGCCTGCAAATGTGATATATGATTCTAGGCTAAGATTTTTGACTATTGATTTGAGTGAATCTTTCTCTTCACCATCACTTACGATTACAAAATGAATATTTGGATCAAGTGGTGTTTTGAGAGAGTGTAGATAGGTATGAATTCCTTGTAGAGCATATATATAGCCCTTATTTGGGTGTAGCTCAGATATATTTCCAAAGATAATCGGAGACACTTGGTGTATTTCTTCTGCACGTTTTGTGCCCAACAGTGCCTCAAGGGCATGTTCTCTTTCGACAATGTCAAACTCTTTAACGCCATTTGCTATGACAGTGATTTTATCTTTGGCTAGGAGTGGTATGAGAGGCCAATGCATAACCATATCTAATTCTTTTTCTGAGAGTACGATTATCTTCGTATTAAATAAAATAGTGAGGTAGGAGAAAAACTTAATAAGTAGAATTTGCCAAAACGGGCGATGCTCCATAAAAGGCCAACCATGATTAGTATAAATAATATTTTTTACTCCCGCCAAGCTTGCTACCACTGATCCAAGTCCACCAAGCTTCGGGCTATTGAGATGAACTGCATCAGGTTGAATCTTGCGCATAATCTGAAAGAGTTTCCAGAGTGTTTTTGTTTCCTTTGTAATAGCGATATCTCTCTGTACAGAATCTAAAGTAAAAACCGGGATATCTATTTCTCTTAATTTATCGACTAGTAATCCGTCTCCACCACAAGTCACAAAAACTTCATGTCCTTGTGATTTGGCATATTCGGCAAGCTCAAATACATATCGTTGTGCACCTCCAAAATTTGATTTTGTTACCCCGTAGAGAATTTTCATAGCCATGTTATTATAAGCCAGTATATGAGAAAGGTATATAGATATGAATCATACTCCATGTTGCTCGGTGACCTAGCTATTTTTGGTCTTTCGCTATGGTTTGCCCTTACATTGCGTACTTTGGCGATGCCTTCTACAGATGTATTTGCACTGCACTTAAAGGCCTTTATGCCAGTGTTTATTCTTTGGATCTGTCTCTACGTCCTTGGTGGGCTTTATGATCGCCATCTCCGATTTTCACATGCTAAATTAGCTGGAAAATTATGGCTTGCACAGACACTCAACATCGTTCTTGCATTTGGCTATTTTTACATTTTGAGGACTTCAGAGGTTACTGGAGGAATTACTCCAAAGACGATACTCTTTTTGTACCTTATTATTTCCGGTATTTTGATCACCGTATGGCGCATATGGATATATCCTCGTGTGACAGAATTTAAACCAATTAAGGTTGTCTGTATAGGAAAAGGCCCTGACTATGATCGCCTCAAAGACGGAAGACAAGCTCTCCTTAAATCAGGTATCGATGTAGAAGTTGTAGATAGTACAGAGGCACTTACCGCATTGAGTAAAAAGATGGACATAATCGTTTCGCATGCCTTAGGTGAACAATCAAAAGAGGTAACTATGCAGATATACGATCTCCTTTTTGCAGGGGTATCATATATTGATATGGCCGATTTCTATGAAGAAATTTTTGAGATGATTCCTCTTCAAGCAATCGATGAATCTTGGTTTTTGAGATATGTGGCAACTGAGCGTCGGTATGTATACGATATCCTCAAGCGTGTTATGGATATTACTATTGCACTGCCATTATTTATACTTTCTCTCCCGTTTTATCCGTTTGTATACATCGCAAGAAAAATCGAGAATTTAGGCCCTGTATTCATTTTCCAAAATAGAGTAGGGGAAGGGCGGTTGCTTGTGCGCATCATTAAATTTGGAAGCATGACTGTCGATGATGCAGGGAAACAAATTGTGAAAAACGATAATCGGATTACACCTGTAGGGGCATTTATTCGAAAAACAAGAATAGATGAATTGCCGCAACTATGGAATGTGCTCAAAGGTGATCTCTCTCTTATTGGTCCGAGACCAGAGCTTCCGGGATTGGTAGAGGTATATAAAAAAGAGATTCCGCATTATGATGTAAGACATATTATTCCGCCAGGTCTTTCTGGTTGGGCTCAGATCCATCACGATGTACCGCCGCAGTCTGTAGAAGCCACAAAACAAAAGCTTGCATATGACTTGTACTATATAAAGAATCGAGGTCTTATACTCGATTTAAAAATCGCATTTGCAACGATAAAGACTCTCTTGTCACGGACCGGATTATAGCTATAATTGCACGATATGGTAAAAAGACGTCTATATGCAGTACTTATCCTGATTGTGGGAGTAGTTCTTGCTGCATTCATCAATTATTCACAACAATCAAATCGAGGCTTTATTTCTAATTTCCCATTTAAACTCGGTCTTGATCTCAATGGTGGTACACATCTTGTATATCGAGCTGACACTTCAAAATTGGCAAAGGAAGATATCGGGGATGCCATGCAGAGCTTACGAAATGTTATCAATGCACGTATCAATGCCCTTGGTGTATCTGAACCAATCATCCAAACAGAAAAAGCGACTGTAAATGGGGAAGATATACATAAATTGATTGTAGAACTTCCAGGAATAACAGATATCAAACAAGCTGTAGATAGTATTGGAAAAACTCCGGTACTTGAATTCAAGCGTATCAATCCAAATGCCCCAGCTATCAATGCTTCATCTACCGAAGAGGATTTCAATGCGCAATTTTTAACTACTGAACTTACTGGACGATATCTTGATACCGCTGCAGTACAGTTTGATCAACAAACAAATCGCCCTGTAATTGCTTTGAGTTTCAATGCTGAAGGAAAAGAATTGTTTGCCAAGATTACTGAACAAGAAATCGGTAAACCTGTGGCAATCTCTCTTGATGGAGTTATCTTGTCTGCGCCCACTGTACGTGAACCAATTACAGATGGTAAAGCGGTTATTTCAGGAAACTTTACTTTGCAGGAGGCAAAGGAGTTGGTACGAGGTCTCAAATATGGAGCACTTCCAGTTCCAGTAGAACTCGTAGGTACTCAATCTATCGGAGCTTCACTTGGCTCAGATGCAATACAGGCGAGTGTTAAAGCCGGAATTTGGGGATTCATCATCATCTCAATCTTTCTCCTTCTTTGGTACAGACTTCCAGGTCTTGTTGCTGTTATTTCTTTGACACTATATGTGGTGTTTAACCTCGCTCTATTTAAATTGCTCGGTGTCGTACTTACGTCCGCTGGACTAGCCGGATTTATTATCTCTATAGGTATGGCAGTAGATGGAAACATCTTGATCTTCGAACGTATGCGAGAAGAACTTGAAAAAGGAAAAGCGAGAGGGCTTTCTGTTGAGCAGGGGATAAAAGAAGGGTTCGCTCGTGCATGGCTCTCAATTCGAGACAGTAATATGTCGAGTATTATTACCTCATTGATACTCTTCTTTACAGCTACATCAGCACTTGTTAAAGGTTTTGCATTTGTATTCTTTATTGGTGTAGTGGTTTCAGCATTTACTGCAATCACTATCTCCCGTACTCTCTTACTTTCTCTTGGTGCAAAAGAATTCAAAGGAAAGAATTTGTTCTGGTTTGGACACGGCTTTAATATAAAATCTAAATCGAATAATAAATAACTCTATTCACTAACACTACTACTATGTTCATCATCACTTATAGAAAAATATTCTACACAATCTCAGCCTTACTCATTGGTTTTTCAATCTTTGCAGTATCTTTCTGGGGACTCAATTTCGGTATCGATTTTACAGGGGGATCAATCATGGAAGTTGCATTTAAGGAATCAGTTGATATACGTCCAACTCTAGCAAATCTTGGTCATGGTCAAGCAATCGTACGTCAAACTGAAGACAATGGTTATATGATTCGCACGCATTCTATGTCAGAAGATGAAAGACGTGCACTTGAGGCTGGTGTAGTATCTCAAGGTGGAGAAGTGCTCCGTCTCGATTCGGTTGGTCCGATTCTCGGAGAAGAATTGCAAGGTAAAGCAATTTGGTCAATTGTACTCGTGGTACTAGCGATCCTGATTTTCATCACATATGTATTTCGACATGTATCGGAACCAGTTTCATCTTGGAAATATGGTTTCGTGGCTATTACTGCTCTCGCACACGATGTTATTGTCCCGACCGGAGTATTTGCTTTCTTAGGTCGCAATAGAGGTTTTGAAATCGATGCACTCTTTGTAACTGCACTCTTAGTAATTCTAGGGTTCTCTATTCATGACACTATCGTAGTATTTGACCGTACTCGAGAACATCTCAAAAATGGGGAATTGAAACAAAAGTCATTCGCACATGTTGTTGGTGGAGCGATTTCAGAGACATTTTCTCGATCAATCAATACATCGCTTACAACCATGCTCGCCTTAGTTGTACTTTGGGTATTAGGTCCGGATGCAACTAAAAACTTTGCACTTGTTATGATTATTGGAATTGCAGTGGGTACATACTCTTCAATCTTTATCGGTTCACCTCTTTTGGTTACTCTGGAGAGATTGCAAGCGAATCGCATTGTAAAGCAAAAGAATGCACGTACTAAGTAAATAATGTTGTTGTTCATTCGAATTGGTTTTGATTGTTGATAAAATTCTGTCTTAAATCCCTAAAAAATGGTATAAATATTGTATACCCTTTGTCGAGGGACTTACGTAATTTTAGTAAATAAATAAATTATTATGCCTGAAGAAACTAATTCACCCGTAGCTAAAGCAGTAGCCAAGCCCGTGAAGAAAGGGAAGGGAAAGAAAGCCTTTCTACTCCTTTTATCATATGTGATAGTTGCCATTATTGTATGGCAGATTCAATCACAGTTCTCAAATTCACCAGAACGACAACAAGAGCTTGCTCGGCAAGAAGTTCAGGGTGTAGTCGATCAAGTGAAAGAAATCATGATTCTTCCTGAAAATGAATTCCCTCAAATGGCAACTGTAGACAATGCTCCTGAGCTCGCAAAGACACAGGCTTTTTTTGCAGCAGTTGAAAATGGTGACAAAGTGTTAATTTATCTCCAAGATCAAAAAGCTATTATCTATCGACCTGGCACAGATAAGATTGTAAATGTTGGACCAGTTGTTGCTGATAATAATCAATCCACCATTCAGCAAAAATCAGTGACTCCTACGGAACCAAAAGTGACCACGGTAAAAAAAGAGGATGATTCTAAGGCTATAAAAGATTCAAAAGACGAAAATTAAATCTTGTCTTTTAAGACAGATTGTCTCTTGAAGAGTTGATTGATAAATATTCTGAAATTTTAGGAGAATATCATGCTCATAAATCATGCAATTCAATACATATAAAAATCTGATATACAAATTCTTTACATTCAGTAGCTTACTCACTGCGGCAGTCTTTGGTGTGTACCAGATCGGATATGCTGCAGCTCCGACAACTGCAATCGGTTTCCAAGGCCAACTCTTGAATTCTGGAAACCCTGTTAATACTTCAGTTAGTGCAACATTTCGTTTTTATGATGCGCTGACTGGCGGGGTGGCCCAAGGTTCTTTGATAAATAAGACGGTATCTGTTTCAAATGGTTATTTCGGGACCCAATTTACAGAATCAGATATCGCAGGTATTGATTTTAATCAATCACTTTGGCTTGAGGTGGTCATAGAAGGCAACACACTTACACCTCGGTCTCCGATCAACTCGGTGCCGTTCTCAAATAAATCTTTTGGCACTTTTGCATATACCACTGCTCCTACAGTTGGGCCTAGTGGCTCTTTATATTTTGACACTACCGCCAATCTACTTAAGGTCTCAAATGGGACAAGTTGGATCGATGTCTCGACTTCTACACTAAGTGGGTGGACTGCCAATGGAACTCATATATACAACAACAATAGCGGCAATATAGGCATTGGCACCACAACACCTAGCTCTAAGTTGAGTATAGGAGGAGATGTCAATCTTACGGGCGCACTCCGCGTCTCAGGTAGTGCTGGTACCTCTGGCCAACTCCTACAATCTACTGGATCAGGGCTTTCTTGGGTTTCTACATCTACACTGGGTCTTGTGCAACAGAGCCAATTGGCGAATTACTTAACACTTGCTGCTTGGAACTCCACGACCACCGATGCGCTTACTGAAGGATCGACTCGATTATATTTTAATAATCAACGAGCACGAGAATCAATTTCTTCTAGCGTATTAGGACTAACCTATAGCAGCTCAACCGGTGTGCTCTCACTCACTTCTGGGTACAACATTCCACTTTCTGCCTCAACTACTGCGTGGAATGACTTCTATCAAACGCCATCAACACGTATTACTGCTGGTACAAATCTAGGATGGACTGGAAATACACTGCACTTTACGGGAACATCTTCACCTTGGGGGGTAAGTGGTTCACATCTTTACTATAGTACTGGCAATGTAGGAATTGGTACGCAAACCCCTAGTAATGCATTTCATATAGCATCTTCTTCAGGGTCAATTTCTGGTCTCCGACTAGGAATCACTTCAAGTACCGTTTCTGGAACATCAACAAGTAAAGTGTTGACTGTAAATAGCGCAGGTGATGTCCAATTAGCAACTGTACCAGGGACAGAAAATATCGTTGATTTCTCCGTAAACACAGACCCTAATACTGTGGGGACAACTTTCAACCCAAACTTACCTGCTGATCAAGATATTATTTATGTTTCGACTATAGACAATAGTTCATGGAAATGGAATGGGTCTGCATATGTTGCGTATACCCCTGTCACTACCACGTGGTTGCAAGGTGGAAACACGTTATCTACCGTGAGATTGTTTGGTACAAAATCGAACCATGATTTACCTTTTATGACCAACAATACCGAAAGATTGAGGATTGCCGCTTCTGGGAATGTTGGTATTGGTACATCTACGCCTACGCATAAGCTCACTATTGGTGGTACGACTGGAAATACCTTATACATAGACTCAGGTGCAGGCCGATTTGGATCAATTGCAACAGGGAACACAGATGGTGTTTTAACTTTCACTTCAGGAACTGATGACAGTGCCACGACATCTGCCTTTACCTTGAACGCGAGGGGTTTTAATAATACAAGTCTCACTAATCGAAACCTTTTTAATGTGCAAAACAATGGTGTTAATCATCTCACGGTACGCGCAAATGGCAATGTTGGTATAGGTACTACTACCTCTAGCTATCGTCTTGATGTAAATGGAATAATCAGAGGGCAGACCGCTCTATATGTAGGTATAACAACAGGAAACGAAGGTGGGGATGATAACTTAATTAAACCCGCTTCAAACAGTGCGTTTCTTAACATTAAAGGTGGTGCTGGTAATGCAAAGATAACAGTGGGAAATGATTTGCTAAATATTGTATCTGGAAACTCAATTCTCCGGTTCAATACAGATGCCTCCGGTGTTTCTATGGGTACAACAAGAATGGTAATTTTAAACACAACAGGTAATGTAGGTATCGGAACCACAACCCCATCTCAAAAACTTGTTGTAGTTGGCAATGCTCAATTCACAGGAGTGGGTAGTGGGGCATATGCATCAGATCTAAACCTCACTGCAGATGGCACACTTACCACATCAGCATCCGATATACGGTTGAAAGAAAATATCCTTGAGCTCGGTTCTTCAACATTATCAAAACTTCTCTCACTTAAAACATATACATTTAATTGGAAGAGTGATTCAACAGGTCGACTTGATATTGGTATGATTGCCCAAGAGGTTGAGTCTATTTTCCCTGAAATTGTATTTACAAATCCAGTCGATGGATACAAAGGTATCAACTATTCTCGATTATCCACACTTCTCTTGAGAGGTATGCAGGAGCAGCAGGTACGTATAGATAAGCTCGAACAGTACGCAACATTTATCAAGACTAAAGAAGTGCTTACGGAAAAATTGTGTCTTGGGGATGAGGCGGATAGTGTATGTATAAATAAGAGTCAATTGCGACAATTGCTTATGCAACAAACTATGTCTGTACAAGGATCAACCTCAGTAGGGGGTTCAGGTTCATCACCAACAGAGACTGAATCGACAAATAGTTCACCTGAGACTGATGGCACTGGTGTGAATGGTGATAATGTCATTAACGATACACAAGAAAATGACACCAGTACAGATAATGCAGATCAAACAACAGAAACAGAGGGTGATACAGGTTCTGCCAATGAGTCAGTTGATTCTGTTTATCAGACGATATCAACACCAACACCATAGTTTATGATTAGACAGATTAGATTTTTCAATAGAAAAAAGAAAGAACCACGAAGTGGTGGTGTCATATATATGTATGCTTCAAAGCTACATATTTTTGTACAAAATCGCATATACAAATTTTTGCTTTTATCCATAATCTTTTTTGGTGCACTAAGTATGGTTCATATCGTATATGCCCAATCTACTATGTCTGGTGGCGGGTATGCTCTCGACGGCTCGATGACAGTTTTTACTACTAGCGCAAATGGCACAACGAGCGGTTACTCTGTTGCAAATACTGGAGATCCTATCTCTACTCAAAATAGTACAGGAGGAATCTATACACTTTCTCCGTCTCCATTTGATATTCCGCCAAAACCTCAAGTGCCAACAAGTAATATAGGTATGACTAGTGGCGGTTTTACACAGATACAAGGTACAGTTTTTGCTTCACATCCAAGTGGTACAACTAGTATTTCTGACTTTGACATTTACAAAAATCGGTACCTACAGGGACTTACTAAACACAATCGACCAAGCGAGCTTTTTAATACAAAGTTGGATACAGGTCTCGAATGGTCAGATACAGGGACATTGGTCCAAATAGATCAAAATGGATCTACTGCCCAGGCGCAGTCTAAGTCCCAACTTTATCCAGGAGACTTATCAAGAAATGATAATGTCAGGATTAGGGAATATCAAACAGTTACTGCCGAGCAAAAAAAGATGATATATCTTGCATTGTTTCTTTTTGCCTTTGCACGATTATTTAAAAAGAAGAAAGAAAGTGTGATACATAGACATGGAGATGGGTTTATTGAGAGGGATTTGCATCAGTATATCGTGTCTCGATACCCTGGTACACTATTTGTTGATTATATTGTTGTTTTGCACAAGAATACGCCTCTCTCGACTGTTGGACATGGTGTTAGAAATGTGAAAGATTTTACAGGGATTCTCGGATTCTTTATTAGTAATATAGTGGTCACAATACTATCTCTATGTGCGATTGTGCTGACGTATCAGGTTAGCTTTGTTCTAAGCCTTATTTTTAGCCTTATTTTTGCTATTCGTGTATTCATATGGTATAAGCTTTAAAAGAGTACTCCTCGAGTTGACAACCTCTCTTCGTTGCGTATAATAGCCATTACACCTTGAAAGGGGTGTTTTAAGTTAGCTGAAAGGCAACTTGAGCCGCTTCTAAAAAAGCTCTCAAAACCTTATCTGCGTTGACATTTAAATAGAGATAGACAGCATTGGATATACATAAAATTTTGAAGCAATTCACAATTCTATTTATGATCCAGTGCAGCATCAAAATATATACATTCACATGTCATGATTGACTGGCTTCGTCCAGGGTCATGACGCAAATCATTCTTTTGTTTTTGTTCTGTTTGAGTTTTTCGGGTTATGTTAGGCTGACGCAAGTCAAAATATCATAACTTTGAGTTAGAGTTTGATCCTAGCTCAGGATGAACGCTGGCGACATGGATAAGGCATGCAAGTCGAACGGGAAATATTGAGATTATATCAAGATTATTTCTAGTGGCGAACGAGGTAGTAACACGTGGGTAACGTACCCTTTAGTCAGGCATAACCCATCGAAAGATGGATTAATACTTGATAGTCTGCATTTCAGCGATGAGATGCAGTAAAGATTTATCGCTAAAGGAGCGGCCCGCGGGATATCAGCTAGTTGGTAAGGTAATGGCTTACCAAGGCTATGACGTCTAGGGGAGCTGAGAGGCTGACCCCCACCGATGGAACTGAGATACGGTCCATACACCTACGGGTGGCTGCAGTCGAGAATCTTCCGCAATGGGCGCAAGCCTGACGGAGCGATGTCGCGTGGTTGATGAAGTCTTTCGAGATGTAAAAACCTTTTATAAGGGAGAAAGTTATTGATAGTACCTTATGAATAAGGGGTTGCTAAACTCGTGCCAGCAGCAGCGGTAATACGAGTGCCCCGAGCGTTATCCGGAATTATTGGGTGTAAAGGGTGCGTAGGTGGTCTTATTAGTCTTGTGTTAAAACCTGGGGCTCAACTCCAGATCTGCATAGGAAACGGTAAGACTAGAGGGTGTGAGAGGTCTGTGGAACTCATGGTGTAGGGGTGAAATCCGTTGATATCATGGGGAACACCAAAAGCGAAGGCAGCAGACTGGCACATTCCTGACACTGAGGCACGAAAGCGTGGGTAGCGAATGGGATTAGATACCCCAGTAGTCCACGCCCTAAACGATGATCACTTGCTTTTTGGAGTATCGACCCTCTGAGAGGCGTAGCTAACGCGTTAAGTGATCCACCTGGGTAGTACGGCCGCAAGGCTAAAACTCAAAGGAATAGACGGGGACTTGCACAAGTAGTGGATTATGTGGTTTAATTCGATGATAAACGAAGAACCTCACCAGGGTTTGAAACCTACGTGAAAGCTCCGAGAAACCGGAGCCCTCGCAAGACTAGTAGGCAGGTGCTGCATGGTCGTCGTCAGTTCGTGGTTTGAATTGTTCCCTTCAGTGGGGTAACGAACGCAACCCTCGTCGTGTGTTACAAGTGTCACACGAGACTGCTCCTTCTTTGGAGAGGAAGGTGAGGATGACGCCAGATCAGCATGGCCCTTTGACACCCTGGGCTACACACATAATACAATCGCATTTACAACACGACGCAATGTGGCGACACGGAGCAAATCGTTAGAAAAAATGCGCCAGTTCGGATTGAAGTCTGCAACTCGACTTCATGAAGCCGGAATTACTAGTAATCGCGGGTCAGCTATACCGCGGTGAATACGTTCTCAAGTCTTGTACTCACCGCCCGTCAACTCAAGGGAGATGGGAGTACCCGAAGTATCGCCATGCGCGGTCCTACGGTAAGCTCATCGACAGGGAGTAAGTCGTAACAAGGCACGGGTAGCGGAAGCTGTTCGTGGAATAATTCAAGTGAAAACTCGAAATACGTGCTCGCAAATAGCACAGTATTCCTTAATACGGTTGATCGTGTATAGATGTTAGTCCTACATTGGGATTAACATCTCTACACAAGGTATCTTGGCACCTAGAAGCCACGAGGATGTTGACACCTCACGTCATGGACACTTTGGAAAGACAGAGAATTCAAACAGAACAAAAATAATAGTGTGATTTGCTTCTCGTTGAATGTTTTATTTTGATGCTTGCTGAAAAAGGACAACGACATACTTAGATTGGTATGCCTTTCTGGATTAGTTATCCCCATTTTTCCAAAACATAGACTGTGTTTTGTAAAGTTTTTTTGTATACTATATTAATCCTCGAAGGGAGGATGATCATCTAGTACTAATTCTTTAAAATCAGAAATGAAATATCTCAAAAAAAGTTTTGCTCTTTCGGTAATTTTTACCATTCTCGCCATGGTTGTTTATTCATCATATGAACCTACATTTGTAGATGCACAATCAGCGAATGATACTGTAGTGGTTACATTAAACGTAACTGCGGGTATCTCTATTACTAGTCCTACAGACATCACTATGAGTACATCTCTTGGTGTCGCTCAAAATTCAGCTATTGGTACAACTACTTGGAACGTTAAGACAAATGCTGCTGGTGGATATACACTTGCAGTAAACTCAACTGGTACACCTGCCATGATTCAGTCTGGAGGCACACCGTTTATCAATGATCTTCAAACAGGGTCACCAAGTCCATGGACCGCTACTTCAGGTGCAGCATACTTTGGGTATTCAGGATATGGTACTGATGTTTCAACAGGAACATGGGGTACAGGATCAGCTTGTAGTGGTGCAGGTGGACCACATGCAACTTCTACTACGCTCCGATACAAAGGGTTTACTACATCTCCTGTAACAATTGCATCTCGTGCTGCTACAACTACTCCAACAGGAGTCGACAGTACAGTTTGTTTCGCAGTAGAACAAGCAGGCGTATATGTACCTTCTGGAACATACCGAGCTACTATAGTTGCAACAGCGACAGCTCTATAGTACCCTATCTTTGAGGTTGGGTCATGGATTTTGGTCACTTTCCCTTCATAAATCTAAATCATGAATTTTATCAATAGGATTATAGTTATATTCATAATAGCGCTTAGCGTACTTTCTCCTATTGAGGTCGCTTTTGCAGCACGTATTTCTGATCTCAATGTAGATAATAGAAACGACTTCGTACTCGAGCCTGGAAAGATTGAAATATTTATCAATCCAGGGGAGACTACTACACGAAATATCTCTGTCATCAATAGAATCAATAGAAAAGTTGATTTCAAAGTTGAAACAGAAGATTTTATCGGATCTGACAATGTTAATACTCCGGTAATACTACTTGGTAGTGAAAAGAGTCCTTATTCATTCAAGGATAATCTTATACCTGAGTCAGACAGCTTTGATCTAAAATTCGGGCAAAAAATTGAATTACCAATTACGATTACTGCACCTGAAAATGCACAACCAGGAGGGTATTATTCATCTGTAATTGTATCGAGTTTGCCTGCTACTGGTGATGATGAATCTAGTGCTGGTGCAAAAATTGTCTCACGAGTTGCTGTACTTTTCTTCGTTCGTGTAAATGGTCCAGTGAATCAACAAGGACAACTTGATGACTTCAGAATCGAAGGAGGGGATTCATTCATGCAGAAAGGTCCTGTAAATTTCGAAATCTTATTTAAAAATGAAGGAACAGTTCACTTGGTGCCATATGGTATGGTGCGGATTAAAAATATATTTGGTAAAGAAGTAGGGAAGGTTCCTGTGGATGCATATTTCTCTCTCCCAGAATCTTTAAGATATCGACAAGTAACTTGGGCTCAAGAGCGCTTGCTCGGTAGATATACAGCTGAACTAACTCTCAATAGAGGATACGAAGGTAAGGAAGATATTTCAAAAATATCATTTTGGGTTATCCCTTGGACATATATCGTAGCAGTACTTATTGTTATCTTTATAATCACCTTGCTTTGGAAGTTTGTGACAAGTAAGTTTGAGTTCAAGCGTAAAGCTGATTAATAGTTAATTTACATATTTTCGCCAATGAATCCACCTCGAGTAATCAGGATGATATCAATTTGTATCACCTTATTTCTTGTTTCTGCTCCCATAATTGGCTATAGCTATGTAATGGGCAGTGGCGCATATCGAATAGATTCAGATAGTGTTAATGTCGGAGGATTATCTTTTTCAACAAGTAGTAATTATTCGCTCGGATCCACTGTGGGTGAAATCGCAACAGGGTATTCATCAAGTTCGATATACAGCATGAGTGCAGGGTATTGGACACCGGATGATATTTATATTTCAATCTCTTCTCCTAGTGATACAAACATAGGTGCGATTAGTGGTCTTTTGGGTGGTGTAGGAAATGCATCTTCGACTTGGATCGTAACGACAAATAATCCAGATGGGTATCAGGTTAATGTAGTGGCGAGTACTGACCCAGCGATGAAGTCACCAATTGCAGGGATTGCAGATTATAATCCTGCGACTGCTGATCCAGATTATGCATTTACTGTCGCATCAAGTGATGCAAGATTTGGTTTTTCGGTTGAAGGTGCACATACGACGGCACGATTTAAAGATAATGGCTCAAATTGTGGAGTCGGATCAAGTAATGCAGTAGATGCCTGCTGGGATGGTTTTTCGACCACTACAAAAGTGGTTGCAAGTTCTGGGTCAGGAAATCACCCATCAGGAACTGCAACAATTTTAAAATACCGCGTTGAAATTGGAAATGCTTTTATACAAGAAGCATCTTCATTGTATGAAGCTTCTATCACTGTGACCGCAACTGCGTTATAATATGCAGGTATGCAGATCTTGCACTCGTTTTTTTTACATCGATTTCTTATTATTTTTTTATCCTGCATGTCTCTATGGGGAATCTATCCATATGCAACTGCAAGTGCAGAGTCAGTCAATGTTGAATTATTAGTTGCTGTCTGCAACGCTAATCTTATCTGTGAAGATGTTATTGGTGAAAATTATGGTTCATGTCCTTCTGATTGTGAGGCACCTCCAGAGCCACCTGCACCACCGGTAGTCACACCCAGTATTCCAGGTGCCCCAATGGGGAGTAGTGGATATACAAATACAACCATATTTACAAATATTCCTGCAATACAAAACCCTCAAACACCAAATAATCAGAATAATTCAAATAATACCAATAATGGTTTTCCTGAAGGTATACAAACTAAACCTGATGCAGATTTGCCTAAGCAAGGTATAAATGGGGTTATATCTATTGCCCCAGACACAAATCAAGTAACAGTATTATTTAAGACATATCTTCCATCTTTGCTCACCATTTCTTGGGGTAAAACACCGACATATGAAATTGGGAGTAGTGCAGAAGTGAGTTATCGATCTAATTTTGCTACAAATATCCAGAATTTGGAGGCAGGAACAGTGTATTATTATAGGCTTGCTTTGCTCGATAGTATCGGGCGCACGATAGAATATGAGGGCCAATTTACTACAAGTAATCGGTTTGTTAAAGCTCCACTTCCGGTAGCTACAGATTTTCGTGCAAGACAAGGGTTGCAGGGTACAGGGATAGAGCTTACATGGAATATTGAATCGGCGCTCACTACATTGCAACAAGAATACGAGAGGACGATACAAGATACTGATCCGAAAAATGATATGGCTGAGCCAAATATTTATGTGCGACTGGTCCGATCTGAATTTGGATTCCCGAAAGAACCGCTAGAGGGCAAGGTGATTTATGAAGGAAGAGGCGAGCGTGTTTCTGATTTTGATGTGATAGACGATGAAAATTACTTTTATTCACTTTTTATCTTAAATCAAAAAGGGCAATATTCCTCACCAAATGTCATACGGTTGAGGTATAAAAATATAAAAGACACTCTGTCATCACAGCAAGGTGGTGTCGGTGCAAAAGATGCTAGCGGTACATATTATGACCCACTTATAAAAGATAAAGATGCAGTTCCGCTTAAGGATCTCTTAGAAGCAGAAGAAAGGATGGGATATTGTGGCATCGCAGCAAATCTAAGACCTGTATTTGATACAATTTCTGCATCAGATTCAATACAAAAGCAAGAAAAAAACATATTAATTCGTTTTTTGCAGGACAGGAAAGAGTTAGAAATCAAAAATGAGGTTGTAATAGGACATGATGGTGGTGCACTTACACTTCATGTGGAAGGTAGTCTTTTGAAGAAAGCAGAATATCTCCCTTTATGTCTTGTTTCGAATCAAACAGGTAAGCAAAATCAATATCTCCTTTCACAAAATCAAGATGGTAGTTATGAGCTTATTTTACCGGCTTTTTTCCACAAATCAGGTACAAAAAATGATTACCAATTCACTCTTGGGATGATAGAATATAAAGGTGAAGAAATGGTCTTGTTACGCGGAGAAATTCAGTTTGAAACAAGCCAAAATTCATCTTCGAGAACCTTTGTCCGATTCAGTATATTTTCGCTTATCGTAATCTTGGTGTTGCGCGCACGTAAGATTCTAAGTCTGCTGAAACTCTGGAACACATGATGCATTTGTACCTCAGAACAATGAACATACTCAAAAACAAACTAATATCTGCAAAAAAAACCTTTGCGGTTATTTTTGTTTTTACAATTATGGTTTTGGTTGGAGTACTTGGTACGCTTGCAATCTCATCTGTACAAGATGTATTTGCTGCTATCAATAAGCAAATCAACTATCAAGGTAAGCTTACAAACACATCTGGCGTTGCGGTATCAGACGGTACGTACAATATGGAGTTTAAACTCTATACCGTTTCATCGGGAGGTTCACCGCTTTGGACTGAGACGAGAACAAGTGGTGACAAGGTTCAGGTTACAAACGGACTTTTTTCAGTGCTTCTCGGTGAAGTAAGTTCTCTCTCTGGTGTTGATTTTAATCAAACTATTTATCTTGGTGTAAATATCGGAGGAACAAGTACACCATCTTGGGACGGTGAAATGACTCCAAGAAAAAAACTTGGAGCGGTACCAGCGGCGATAGTGGCTGAAACTCTCAATGGCCTGTATTCATCTCAGTTTTTCAGAAGTGATGCCACAAATGCGACAAGTTCAGCACAAGCATTTTTTAGAGTGCAACAGTCTGGTGCAGGGCCTATCGCAGAATTTGTCGGTGCAGCAAGCACCACAGTCTTTACAGTCACAAGTGGTGGCAATGTTGGGATTGGTACTACATCACCTAGCTCAAAGCTATCAGTTGCAGGAGACATAAACCTCACCGGAGCATTGCGGGCAAATGGAAATGCTGGTACTGCAGGCATGGTCCTCCAAACTACAGGTACTGGAGTACAGTGGGTAGCCACATCGTCTCTTGGTATTTCTGGTGG
>JBJOQZ010000049.1:0-7150 GCA_046049705.1 Candidatus Parcubacteria bacterium
TGATGAGAAAGTGGAGTTTACCCTGGAGGCGTCCACTGACATGCGTACATGGAGACCGATTTCCAGTACTGTCGAAGCAATCCCAGAACTCGATACATGGCTTGATGGAGTCTGGTTCAAATCCATGCTCGTTAAGCCAATCGCCGATCACTGGATGGGCTTCGGTCAAAAGCAATTTTTCCGACTCAGAAAATTGCGCTAGTTCCTTTCAAGAGTCATCGGCCGGCACCCTCGTGGTGCCGGCTTTCTTTTTCTTTTTTAATACATAAAATGTACCGTACTTCTTATATACATGTTTTTATCTTCAACTCTTTTTTGGCAAAAAAGACTCCGCTCGCTTTTGTTTATGAAATGTAATTGCAAATCGATGTGTTTCTGCATTGAGTTCTTTTATTTTGTCTTCTGAAATTAAAGCTTGGATAGAATTGATGAGAATTTCATCTGCACTGGTATAGAGTATTTCACGTGCTTTATGTGACGCATCTTTGACCACAGAGACGACGTAAGGCATAGGGATATGATCCATCAGTCTACCTGTAGAGATTTTGATTTGTTCTATAGATTTCTTCACCTCATCGAGTACGGCATCTATTTGTGCACGACCACCATCGACGACAATCACATCTGGCATACGCCATTCTGGGTGAGTAAATCTTCTTCGTATGATTTCTCGAAGCGCGCCAGTATCATTACTTGCGTCAAAATCCTTGATGATAAATTTTCTATAGGCAGACGTATCCAATTCATCATCTGTCATCACACACATAGCCCCTACCATATCTTTGCCGGCCATATGCGCTATATCATATGACTCCACACGCACGATTCGTGCTGCTGCTTTGCCATTCCAAGATATATCTTTTTGCCCACCGATTGACTTACCTTCTTCTGATTCTTTCTTAATCATAGAGATATCTTTGATATGCTGAAGTGCAAAGATAGTTTTTTTCACCCCTTGAGCCTCTTCAAATCTATGTGCTTTAGCATGTGACATCATCTGTGTATGGAGCAATTCGATAATCTTCCCTTTTTTTCCTTTGAAAAAGAGTTGGATATTTCTAATTGTCTTTGCATACTCTTTTTTTGAGACTTCGCCCGTACATACACCAGGGCAAAGTCCAATCGATCGGTTAAAGCAAGGCTTGGCAGATTTTCCGTTTGGTAATTCTGATTTTGGGATACAGGTGTCTCTAAACGGAAATATTTTTCGGATAATGCGTAATGCTTCACGTAGCTCGCTCCCGAAGGGGTATGGTCCAAAAGTATATGCAATCTGAAAACCAACCACCTCTTGTTCTATATTTCGCCCTCGTACAACAAGTATTCTTGGAAAATCTTCTTTAGTAATAACCACATAATTAAAACTCTTATTATCCTTTGCAAGCGTATTGGCAATCGGCTGATACTTCTTGATAAGCTCAGTCTCTCTGATAAATGCTTCAAGTACTGATTCAGTTACTTCAAATTCAATCTGATCTGCAACCTTCACCATGTTTACGATACGCTTACTCCTTGTCTCCTCGAGATCAGGATTAAAATAGCTTCGCAGGCGTTCTCGAAGACTTGCCGCTTTTCCAATATACAAAACCTGCCCCTCTTTTTTGAAGAGATATACACCAGGCTGTTCAGGGATATGAAGTTTTTTGAATTCAATGAGGTTCATATATGTTTGTTTGGACCAACAAAGTGTACTGACAAGATTTCAAGCCTGATTTATGCACAGCATGTGAATATTTTTGTGCATAAGGCTAACTATATAGTCTATTTATAACGAAAATTGATGAGAATTTCATCTTCGTCAAGATAGACTCGATATATTACTCATATCATACTGTATTCATTCACATATGCCAAAAGACTATGTCACAACAACAAAATTTAATCTGGAGATGAAAGTACTCAATCGCAAGATTAGTGATCTTGATAAAAAAATTGATTCTTCGATAGATGCTTTACGCACAGAACTAAAAGCACATGCAGAAGAACAGCGACAGATATTTGAAAAAAATTGTCGAGGATATCTAGAGCTTTTTTTAGAGCAGATGAATCATAAGTTCATAGTACTTATGGAACATCCAGTATTTAGTGAGTACGAAGCCGCAGCAAACAAGAGACTTATCAAGACAAAGTAATAATCATGACTGCTTTATAGAAATAAGATATGCGAGTAGGTATTATGTTCGTGAAGCTCTATGTGTCTTCTTTAATACTTTCTCTAGATACTGCCCTGTATAACTCTTAGGATTATTTGCTACTTCTTCTGGAGTACCTTTTGCCACAATCTGTCCGCCGCGCTCTCCACCTTCTGGTCCGATATCGATGACATAATCGGAAGACTTGATCACATCCATACTATGTTCGATAACAACTACTGTATTTCCTTTTTGTACCAATCGTTGCAATATCTCAATCAACTTTTTTACATCATCATAGTGCAATCCGATAGTGGGCTCATCGAGAAGGTAAATCGTTTTTTGTACATGTGGACGATATAATTCTGAGGCCACTTTCACACGCTGTGCTTCTCCACCTGAAAGAGTTGTGGCTGATTGTCCAATTTCGAGATACCCAAGACCTACTTCATCAAGCGTCTTGAGACGATCATAGATAGATGGCACCTCTTCAAAAAATGCTAACCCTTCTTCGACAGTCATGCGGAGGACATCGTAGATACTTTTCTTTTTATACTTGACCTCAAGTGTCTCCTTCATAAATCGTTTTCCTTGGCAGACATCGCAAGTCACATATACAGTCGGCAAGAAATGCATCTCTACTTCAATCGAACCATTTCCTTGGCAATTTTCACATCGCCCGCCTTTTACGTTGAATGAAAAACGACTTGGTTTCCACCCGCGTGCTTTTGCTTCTATTGTCTCAGCAAATAAATCACGAATAAATGTAAATGCGCCAGTATATGTTGCGGGATTAGACCGTGGTGTACGACCAATCGGACTCTGGTCAATTAAAATAACTCGGCCAAGATATTCGGTACCTGTAAAACTAGTACAATTATGTATCTTTGCCGATCGATGATCACGATCGAGTCTTGCAAGTAAATTCTTGTGCAAAATCTCATATACAAATGTTGATTTTCCAGAACCAGATACACCGGTTACAGTTGTCAGGCGACCAAGTGGCACATCTACATTGAGATTTTTAATATTGTTTACTTTTCCGCCTGCAATTTTAAGCCAACCACGATCTGTATCACGGCGCATCTCGGGTAGTTCAATTACTTTTTCTTCACGAAGGTAAGCAAGAGTCGAAGAATCATTTGTATTTTTCTTAGCAGTAAGCAGTTCACTCAATGGTCCTGCTACGACAACATTTCCACCATGAATACCTGCACCAGGACCAATATCAACTATATAGTCTGCTGCATAAATAGTGTCTTCGTCGTGCTCTACGACAAGCACTGTATTGCCCATATCTCTGAGTTGTGTGAGTGTGCGGATAAGGCGGTCATTGTCTCTTTGATGAAGGCCGATAGTAGGCTCATCGAGTACATAGAGTGCACCTACGAGGCCAGAACCCAGCTGTGAGGCCAAACGAATACGCTGTGCTTCACCACCAGAAAGTGTATTTGCACGACGATCGAGAGAAAGATAGTCAATCCCGACATCATTCATAAAATGCAATCGTGATGCAATTTCTTTGATAACTACTCGAGAAATTTCTTCCTCCGTCTTAGAGAGCGGCAGTGAATAGAAAAACTCGAGCGCATGAGCGATCGTAAGCGCAGTAGTCTGGACAATATTTTTTGACTCCCCTGATTCGTCTTTTATAAATACATGAAGTGCCTCCGGCCGAAGTCTAGCGCCATTACATACTGTACAAGGGTCATTGATAAAAAATTCTTTGGTACCCAATCCATTACATTCTGGACATGCGCCATATGGGGAGTTGAAAGAGAAAAGCCGTGGCTCAATTTCTGGAAATGAAAATCCATCATGTGGACACATGAATTTTGATGATACAAGATGATCACCATCTTTGGTCAGAATTCGCAATAAGCCTTCGGCTTCGTGGAGTGCTCTTTCGATGGCCTCATTGAGTCTTTCCTTAAATGCCTCAGAACTATGTACTAATTCTGAAACATAAAACTGATCAACAAGGACATCGATATTATGTTTTTTGTTTTTATCAAGTGCAATTTGTTCACGTAGACTAAAATGCTTACCGTCGACTCGCACTTCGGTATATCCTTTACCCAGAAAATCATACAGCATCTGATAGTACTCCCCTTTTCGTCCAATCACTACTGGGGCGTAAATCTTAAACATGTCACCATCGACAGTGACGCCCATAACTTCAGTAGATTTTTTTGCAGACTTAACACCCTTCTTACTCTTTTCATCTTTTGAATCAGAAGGAACAGGGGTATCATGGGCACCAGTCTTTTTTTCTACAGTATCAATAATCGTTTGAAAAATTTCTTCTTTTGAAAGTCTTTTGATTTCGCGACCACACTCTAAACAATGCGGTTTTCCGATTCGAGCAAAAAGTATACGGAGATAGTCATAAATCTCTGTAATAGTGGCTACAGTCGAACGCGGGTTATTTGAACGAGATTTTTGATCAATTGAAATAGCTGGAGAAAGACCGATAATTTCATCGACATCTGGCTTTTGCATTTGTCTTAAAAATTGGCGTGCATATGAGGACAGTGATTCGATATATCGTCTCTGCCCTTCTGCAAAAATAGTATCGAAAGCAAATGATGATTTTCCTGAACCTGAAAGACCAGTAATTACCGTAAGTTTATTTCGTGGCATCTCTACCGTAATATTTTTAAGATTGTGAGTCCTAGCACCACGGACAATAATCTTATCGCTTTCGCTATGGTAAGTCGCTTTATTTGCAGCTAGGTCAATAGACTTATTTGGCTGCACTTTTGCCACTTCAGTGTTTTGTCGCACTGAAGGAGATGGTGTGGAAGATTGCTTAGGTGCAGTCAGCCCAGAAGCGGGTTGTTTTGAGATTTTCTTGCTCATCTTAGTAGTATACGGGTGATATGTGTTTTTGTGCAACTATTTATATATAAAAGGTTAACCCCCGCCGGCGGTGAAGCCGGAGGGGGTGTGAACACGCTTTACTTGACCCTGAAATCACAAGTCAGTTCCACCGAAGAGAACCGACTTGAAAAGTTCAGGTGATTTCCTGATTCCAGCACCATCCACTTCCATCAACCGAACCCCGAGAGATTCTTGTTGGTGTTCAATGAATTGAAGAGCAGGACGTGTCTTTGATTCAAACTCACTCCAGCGCACTTGGAATGACTCTTCTGTATCATCTTCGCGACCACGACCTCTCGCCCTAAACCCGCACAGATGTGCACGGGTTGTAAAACGAATCACCCGGCGACGATTCCGTGGAATACTCAAGGTTTCGGCTACCTTGATTAGAGATGTCTCGATCTGCCCAGTTGTACGAGGTGCACCGTCAATCACGTACACAGTTTTTTCTGCAGAACCTTTGTTCTTTTCCACCGCCCTTGCAAGGGCCATATTTGCGATATCATCAGGAAGGAGATAGCCTGCTTTCTGCATCTCTCTGATGTGTGCAGCTTTATTATTTTCCTGTTCATCAAGATAAGCCTGAAGCTCAGCGCTTACAGGAAAAACGATGAGAGGAATACTATGGGCTACACAGTATGGGCGAATGACGCAGTCGAGGATTGTACCTTTACCGCACCCTGGAGGCCCTGCGAGGGCGAACAATAGTGACATAGATTAATTGGAGCTGATTGTTGAAGAACTATTTCCCGCGCATATCTACTGCGAAGGAGTGAATACTATAACACATTATTATAAAAAAGGAATATTTTGCCATTAAACTAGTACTATGCGCAGTGCACAAATACCACTTGTCAAACATGAAAACTGGGCATACCATATATACCTGAGACCGTGGATAAACCCGGTTTCAAATCAACTCGAACCCATTGACACCATGACAACACTTGGAGCAACTGGTCAAAAGACCGTCTACCGCACCCCCGTCTACCCATTTGGCAGACGCGCAAAACCCGGCTTGCTTGTCACACTCAGGCAAACTCGGGGACCACACGGAAACATCCTCATGCGGATACATGAGGGTGACTAGTGCCAATCCAAGGCACACACGCGACCTGTAGGACGAAGGCTTTACCGCCGGAATCCTACAGGTCTTTATTTTTTACTTCATCCACTGCTTCTTGGCCCGCACTCCTTTCACCTTCTCTTTCTTGAGTTTCTCAATCTGCTTATCTGTCTTCACTACCCTCTCTTTCATGGCTTTTATTTCATCTCGCAAAATTGCGGCTGTTTCGAAATCAAGTTCACGGACCGCATCTTCCATTTGTGATTCTTTTTCTTTGATCACCTTCTTTGGATTTTCAAGAAATGCCTGCTCATCGAGTGCCATGAGTCTTGCAACAGTTTTCTGATGCTCAGATTGAATCGCTTCAGTAATATCTTGAATTTTCTTTGCAATAGTCTTTGGTGTAATACCATGCTCTGTATTGTATGCCATCTGTTTTGCACGACGTCGCTCTGTCTCCTTGATTGCTCGCTCTAGAGAACCTGTGAGCTTATCTGCATATAAAATCACCTTTCCATCTACATTTCGGGCTGCACGTCCAATCGTCTGAACAAGTGAAGTCTCCGAACGCAAAAATCCTTCTCGGTCGGCATCGAGGATACCAATCAAAGCTACTTCAGGTAAATCCAAACCTTCTCGGAGCAAGTTTACTCCGACAAGTACATCAAACTCCCCTTTTCGAAGCTCCGTCAAAATCTGAATACGCTCCATGGTTTCTACATCGCTATGTAAATATTTGGCTTTAATATCTTTCTGTTTTAAAAACTCTGTAAGATCCTCTGCCATCTTCTTTGTCAGTGTGGTAGCAAGTGCTCGATATCCAGCTTTAACAGTCTTTTCCACCTCAGAGATAAAATCAAAAATCTGACCTGGATAATCTTGCTTTGCCACTGCCCCAAAGATGCCTTTTGACCCCTTCTTTTGCTCAACAACAGGTCTCACATCGAGTACCGGATCGATAAGTCCTGTAGGACGAATAATTTGCTCTGCGATATTTTTACTCATCTCTAATTCATATGGCCCAGGAGTAGCTGTGGTAAACACTACCTGTCCGACGCGCTCTAAAAAC
>JBJOQZ010000050.1:0-18695 GCA_046049705.1 Candidatus Parcubacteria bacterium
TGACATGGTCTGTAAATAGTTACTGTCATGTGTTTGGGACACGTCAATTCGACACTCCTGATCAGTCTCGTAATAGCTTGATCTTTGGGTTACTCGCCTTTGGTGAAGGGTGGCACAATAATCACCATAGGCAGCCAAACTCATGTCTGCATGGATTTAAAACTCCGTGGCTCGACTTGAGTTATTGGGTCATCCGGGTGCTAGAAAAAGCCGGGTTGGTCACAAAGCTAATCATGCCTACACCAGCCAATCTGAGTACTCCCCGAAGTCAATCGGATTGAGACTCGATTCATGGTTACTGTGACTTAGTGTCACGACCTGGATCGCTCCACCGAGTGCTCCCATACGCAATCGCTGCACAACCCTTGACCGGGTTGTGCAGCTTTTGTTTTTTTAGTACAGTCTGTATGATTTACATATCATCTTTACATGTCAAAACTTACTCGCGACAGAAAAAAATCAAAAAAACGTAGATTTAAACTATTTCGTACAATTGGCCTTAGGAATATATGGCGTATTTGGCGACGTAGAATAAATAAGCATGTACTTGTCACAAAGTCTGTTTCAAATTACGTTGAACTTTTTTCAGCGGAAGCAATGCCAAAATATCTTGTAGACCTCTACGGCATTTCTCTTAGAGAGCACAATGGTGGTATGCAAATTGAATTGTCTGAAGCATTGTTTTTAGGTCTCCTTGTGCGTATTACTGGCGCAAGATCTATTTTAGAGATTGGTACATTTCGTGGGTGGAGTGCTGCCGTGCTCGCTCAAGCTTTATATGATATGCATGGAAAAGGTGTCGCGCGTGAAAATGATTCAGATGATTCTACAAAACAAGAACATATATCAAGAGGTATGAGTGATGTGAAGATAAAGACCATTGAGTTGCGACAAGAACAGGCGAGTGAGGCTCATGGTTTTTGGACAGCTCATCTCACTGAAGGAGTACAAGCACTTATAGAATTGATACCTGGAAACGCGCAGCAGATTATTCAAGATTTTGATAAAGAATATGTAGGTACCCTTAATCTTATTTTTATAGACGCAGATAAAGCGGGGTACGAGCACTATATTCGATTATTGGCCCCAAATATAAACTCGGGTGCATTGATTGTATTGGACAATATGTTAAATGCAGGTTTAGTTGCAACATCTGCGACTGATAGGACATCGGTTTCAATTAGAGAATTAAATAAGAAATTAATCACAGATACTGAGATGAAAGAATGGTTTGATGTCTCCTTGATTCCGGCTTGGGACGGGGTTGTAATATTGCGAAAGAAATAGTCTGGGGACTATTCTAATACTTGCAGATGCTGGAATTCCAAATGGTATACTACATACCTATGTATAAAGTATTCATCACAAGACAGATTCCAGATATCGGAATTTCAATGTTACAAGAGAGAGGGTATGAGGTAGTGGTTGGGTCATGGAAAGTTCCTCCGACAAAGAAACAAATTATTTCGGCACTCAAGAAACATCGACCTCAGGCATTACTCACATTGCTTACCGACCAGATAGATACTGAGGTGATAGATATTTGTGCAACATTGGGTATCAAGGTGATTTCCAATTATGCAGTAGGTTTTAATAATATTGATGTAGTACATGCCTCGACTCACGGTATTGTGATTGCAAATACCCCAGGGCATTTTAGTGATTGTATTGCAGAACATACCGTAGCTCTAGCTCTTGGACTATCAACCAGATTAGTTGAAGGGGATAGATTTCTAAGAAAAGGGAAGTATAAGGGTTGGGACCCTATGATCCTCACAGGTACAGATTTGTCCGGCAAAGTGTTAGGTCTAGTGGGTGCAGGAAGGATTGGTGCACGAGCAGCATACCATCTTGTTAAAGGTTTTGATATGACATGTATCTATCATGATGTTAAAAGAAATGAAGAGCTAGAGCGAGAACTTGGTGCAGTATACGTTGAGACAAATGAAGAGATTTATCAAAAAGCAGATATTGTAAGTCTTCATGTTCCACTTCTTCCGTCTACTAAGCATATGATAAATGCTAAGACATTGGCCATGATGAAGCCATCTACTTTTTTGATCAACACTTCACGTGGACCTGTTGTCGATGAAGTGGCGCTTGTAGACGCGCTTAAGAAAAAAGTAATTGCAGGCGCAGGTCTCGATGTCTTTGAATTTGAACCAAAACTTGCCAAAGGCTTAGTAAAACTTGAAAATGTTGTACTCACTCCACATATAGCTTCTGCTCGGGTATCGGCACGTACTGAAATGGCGACCTTGGCTGCACAAAATATTATTTCAGTACTCGAAGGGCAAAATCCGCCAGGACTGGTGACAATTGAAATGGCAAAATAAGTAATTTACATCTATAATACTATTTAATGACACAGCAACACGCACATAATTCTTCAAATCATCATCCAATACAAACAAACAATGTTTGTGCACAAGTAAACTTACATAATACAAATAAACGCAATTATCTTATACCAAAAATCGGTGTCTCTGGTGCAGCTGATATCGCATTTCTTGGAAATACTGTATACGATGTAGCAAAAGATATTGGAAGACAAATCGCGCTTCAGGGTGCAGTCATGGTATCTGGTGCAACAACCGGTTTTCCATATTGGGCAGCGATGGGGTGTAAAGAACAGTGTGGTATTTCAATTGGTCTTTCACCTGCTGCAAGTGCCAAAGAACATGTCGAGGTATATCGATTGCCCCTTGAGTATATGGATATGATTACGTATACAGGTTTTGGGTACAATGGTCGTGATCTCATGTTTATTCGTTCTTGCGATGGGGTGATTATTGGACCTGGGCGTATAGGGACATTTCACGAATTTGCTATTGCATATGAGGATCAGAAGCCTCTCGGCATTCTCATGGGGGAAGGAGAGTGGAAAACTGATGAAATTATTAAAAATATTATTGAATTTAGTCATCGTCCAAATAAAAAAGTTGTTTTCGATACTGACCCAGAACGACTTGTTGCAAAGTTGATTGAGTTGATTAAACAGGATAGAAAACATCTGCGTATATATCGTAATGATGACAATGCGAGTGTGGATTTGGTGCTTTAAAAATAAACTAAAACACCTTCCATATGGAAGGTGTTTTAGTTTTAGTGGATTAGACCAGCGTGAATATTTAGTTCATCACTTGCTTTACCACTCGTTCAAATGAAGCGGGTGCAAATTCTGCAAGATCTGCAAGAATTTTTCGGTCAACTTCATAGTTTTTCTTTTTCATTGCGCCAATGAATTTGCTGTATGAGAAACCAAGAGGGCGGAGTGAAGCATTGATTTTGATGTTCCAGAGTCGTCGGAAGTCACCTTTTTTATCTCGTCGGTGAGCAAATGCGCTTGTGTATGAATGTACAAGTTGTTCCCAAGCTAATTTTTCTTTATTTTTTCGTCCATTTCGAAACCCTTTTGCTTGTCGCAAGAGATTTCGTCTTGATTTAAGTGCATTAACACCTTTTTTTACACGTACCATAGTAGTATCTGATTATTTGAAATAAACTAGAACGATTGAGCCAAGAATCGAGACTTATCTTTATTCTTGAGATGAATCGCCATTGACCGACCTTTTGCAAGTCTTGTTTGACCACTTTCTTTTGCATTGAAGTGGTTTTGACCAGCTTTACGAGCCAAGATTTTACCCTTTCGAGTTACCTTGAGTCGTTTTGTATATGATTTATTTGTTTTCATATATACGAATTATAAATGTGTAATATGACGATTACGATGAAGAGCTGTACAAGCGATTGTTCTGGAGTATCGCAACCCGCTCTTCGCAAGGTGTCTTTGATTAAGGTACTTACCCGAGTGAGCGGGGAAGTGCACTATATCTACCTTGAGTTTTAGGTGAAGTTATGGCTATGCTGTATTACGCTTTTTCGATAGTGACAGAAAGTCCTTTCGGGCTTTTCTTAGCTGGATCAGCGATTCGAAAATCGGTAGTCACGAGCTTAAGTAATCTGTCCATACGTTCTCTGAGGAAATTCTCATCGAGATACTTTGTTCTACCAGTGAGGAAGAGGTCAAGGCGGATACGGTGACCTTCTGCAAGCCACTCTGAAGCTTTTTTGGCTTTGAGGGAAAGATCATGGTCTCCTGTACCTATTTTTACCTGTAAACTCTTTACTTCAACGTTCTTAGCATGTGCCTTAGCTTGCTTCTGCTTTTTGTTTTCGTCGTATTGGAATTTACCATAATCTGTGATTTTTGCAACCGGCGGGTTGGCTTTCGGAGAGATTTCAATAAGGTCCAATTCCATTTCTGCGGCTTTGTTAAGCGCTTCTTGGAGGGTCATGACTCCATAATTTTCGGCTTGAGGTCCGATGACACGGAGTTCTGTTGCACGGATTTGATGATTGATTCGTACAGAAGGGGTAGATGGGTATTGAGCCAAAGTCTTTAAATTAAATTAAGTTTTATGAATATAATGCGCATACTGTAACACAAAATAGATAGCAGGGCAACGATTTGTCGAGGAGAAATGTCAATACGATGAGTTAGTTTTAGAGAAATTTCCTCAATGGCCAGATGAGAGTTTCTATACATTTTTTCCAAATACCTCTTTTTCGCCATTCTGAGAGGTGTAGTTTTTGTGCAGAAGGGAGTATATGTTCTTGTATTCCTATCCGCAGAGCAGTAACACAAGATACATCATCGATATGTACTCCGCATTCATAATTGTATCTTAGGCTTACATTGTCTAAGTTGAGCGTGCCTACTATTGCCTGTTCTTGATCAAAGATTGCGGTTTTGGCATGAAGCATGGTTGGTGTGAAATATATCTCAATTCCTATTTTAAGTAATCCTTCTATATATGTCCCTCGCGCATGATCTGCCATAGTCCAGTCTGTCTCCTTCGGAGTGATGATCTTGATATGCACTTTTCTTTTTCTGGCTGCCCTTAAGGTACGAATAAATCTTCGATCAGGGACAATATAAGGTGCAATAAGGGTAATTTCAGTACGAGCCTGCCTTATTTTTTCAATCAATAATTTATACATATTTCTTCGGCGCTGAAGAGGGGATTGGGATATATATGTAAAGCAATCTGTCGAGATTTTATTGGTGTGGCCGATACGAAATGTGCTGTGTGTGCTTTTTTTCCAAGTAGTATCAAATACTTTTCTCGCCTCAGTGACTGCCATGCTATTTTTCACAATAATGGATATCTCGGTCCAATCAATTGCAGGTTCGCCAATACAGAAACTTCCCACCATAAGTTCTTCTCGATCTACGATAATTGTTCGGCGGTGGTTACGAAAATACCAGATAGATTTACTGTATTTGGTAAAAGGAATAAGAGAGTTGAAAAAACGCATATGTACTTTCGCCTTACGAAATGTATCGACATACATAGATTGTCCGAGAGAAAGACTTCCCATGGAGTCCACCAAAATTCGCACGGTGACACCTGCCAATGCCTTTTGCAATAGAGCATCGAGTACTGAGCGACCGATACTGTCAGGTAATATATAAAATAGTTCAATATCAATACTCTTTGTCGCTCGTTCAATCATGATGAGTAGAGCATCGATAGAAGCTCGAGCTGAAAATTGGAATGTGTATTGTGGTTGCATATAGGCTTTTCCTCAATTTCTGTCTTTATATACGATAGTATATTATACTCAATGCAATATGATAGGGCGTATCACATTTTATATTAAAAAGATTAGAAAAATATATGTAATGTTTACTGCTTTGAGCTGCATAATACTCTGTGGGTGTACGACATATGTTTTTAGTGCCAATGCTGCTACACAAGATAGAGTACAAAACCAGGTGCAAGCACTTGATATACATACAGGGGATACGAGCCACCCAGTCAAACTAGAGCTTCGTCTCCTTCAGCATAAGACTAAGTTGATTGGTACAAGTGTGATTGGTGATTCAGTTCAAGACAAAATGAGTATTGTTGAGACAGTATATACGGTAAGGGCGCGTGCTTTTGGTGGCGATGTCTATCTCCCTGCATATCAAGAGCAGATTATCTTAGAACCTGTCTTTATCTATCCAGAGCAAGGCTCAAATGCTGTTATCCTTGGAACTCCGACAATTACTCTTGCAAAGCAATTACAAAAGTCTGGTGAGAGATATATATTAAAAGAATATGAAGAGGTTGATATGTATATCACTGTTTCTCTCAAAGTATTGCATGCATATGCACCAGATCGATTAGTGGTGAGAACAAAATTAAATACAATTTCTTGGTTTCCAACGGTATATCAAAATGGAAGTTTTGATTCAGGAACAGATAGTGCTACAGGTGAGAGGTTGGTCCAAATTCCTTTAATCAATGCATCATATATCGGAGAGCAAATAACAAGAGTGGATTGGCAATCAGACCAAGTGGTTATAGTGAAAGCAAGTGCGTATTTGCAAGCAGTTAAAAAACAATTTAATCAAGTTGGACAAGCATCTGTGATTGGAGCTTTCAGTAAATTACTTCGAATAGGGAAGTAATTGCAAGACAATTTTTGTATCTAAAAGAATCTCGAAGGGCGTTTAGATAATGGTATTTTTTCCTTTTAGATCGATGTGGTCATCCCATACAATAAGTTTCCATCTTTTTTCGGGTTTTGGTGCTCCAAACATGGTACCGAAGATTCCTTTTTTTAGTTCGCAAACTGTTATCCCTGCATTGTTGGAAGGATTAAAGTAACTCAATTTATTGTAATCTGCTGCGGTCAATGTGTCTCTATATAACATATATGCGATGAGCATTTTAAGAAAAATACCATGAGTGACCACAAGGATTTTTTTCGATTTTTGTGTTTCAAGGTATGCTAGGCAATCTCTTGCTCTATCGCGTAAATCAGAAAAGTTTTCTTCATCTGAGAATCTATATGTATCGTCATGATATGAATGATCGATGAGGTTAACGATTTTTCGTACCTCAGGATCGTCGACACTTTGCCCGATAATTTCAGAAGGATTTCGGCGCTCGGCAAGAAGTGCTGTGTACTCAATTTGGTTCTTGACCTTGAGATGCATATTTATAATATCAGCAGTCTCGCGTGTGCGGTCAAAAGGGCTGCATAAAATTTTTTGTATCTTGCCATGTTCAGACTGTTCTTCAGCCAATCTTTCACCAGTAATATGAGCTTGCTCGACACCTTTATCACTTAATTGACCGACAGAACCTTGGCGGATTCCTCTGTCATTTAAGATACTTTGCCCATGGCGAACGAAATAGAATAGGTGATCTGACATTGGCCTTAGTGTAGCATATGTCTATTTCTCGTAAAAATGATAGGATAAATATGGACATGGGCACTTCCGCAGCATCTCCTCGTCTGTTTCATCGATACAGATATACTCAGCAATTCAGTCTCCAAAAACAAAACCATGACAACGTTCTTCTTAACACTCATCCTAGGGTTCGTGTTTTACGCATCCCTCATCGAATGGCTTCTGCACCGCTATGTGATGCACAAGCCAATATTCGGTTTCAAATATGCGTATGAAGCGCATGCCAAAGTGCACCATAGAGTGTATAAGGCCGATGGAACATATCACGAAGGTGATAGGCAACCACCACAGAAACATCTGATTCCTATGGCGTGGTGGAATAGTCCTGTCCTAGTAGCAATTGGATCAACTCCATTTTTCTTCATCAGTCTTGCGATGGGAAATTGGGCGATCTATCTCGGCATCGTTCTGGCATTGGGGTTATACTATGCGGTTTATGAGTACTTTCACTGGTGCATGCACTTGCCTAAAAAACGCAGGGTGACATACACTAGGCCAATCCGGTGGTATTTCCGTCTCATAAACGGGCACCATCTATTGCATCATAAATACATGGGCAAGAACTTCAATGTTGTCTTGCCGATCTGGGACTTATTGCTCGGCACTTTAGTGCGTCGAGCTAAGGTCCCGTTTGAGCAGCCGAGAGATCCGTTGTTGCCAGATCTGCAACCCAGACCGGCATCACCGAAGTAGTTCGTTTTCGGGATCAACAAAATCGCGCTCCTCCTTAGCTTTCGGGCTGAGGAGGGGCTTTTGTATTTGAGTATTGTGTGGAATTGGAAATGTAAAACCGCCCGCATGCAAGGGGTGCATGCGGGCGATGATGATTTAAGGGGGGGTAGTGTCCAGATTAACATTCTGGATTATTCCCGCTTGAGGGCGTTGCCTGTGCAGGACGGAGCGGTACAGCTCTAAAAATCGGTTGGAGTGTGACAGCCCCGGGTATGACAACAAGTGCATACCTTACCTCAGTACCCTCCGACTCTTCCTGGAAGGAAACTTCTTCAGGGGTAAATGCACCCTTCATCCACGCCACTGCCTCAGTATACGTTTCTGATGAAGGGAAGGGGATGGCAATATGGCAAGTTTTGCCGGGTGGCACCTCGTAGTTCCTTGCGTAGTTCAGCTCAAAGATTTGTCCACCGAAGAGGCAAAATATTGCCCCTCCAGGGATTTCTTTGATGATCTCACCGCCGAGTCTGGCCAGAAATTCGGCAGTCAGCTTCGGGTGGGTTGAAGGCAGGCACACGTGTTCTACTGTAGCGCCTTTGAATGGATTTTTCATCATTATTGTACTCCTTCTACTTCTCACACTCTGCCGCCAGCAGAAAGTGTGCGGAGAGGTAGATGGTTGAAGTGGAGAATGTGCTTTATACAAGTATCGACGTATCGAGAGGCTGGTATGCTGGCAAAGTACAAACTGTCAAAACTATACTTTTGCATTGATACTCTGTCAATACAAAACAAATGAAGTTGTCGATTGATGGAAAAGAACGCTATCTTTGTTTATACTATAGACATGGAGTCAAATAAAAATCCCTGGTTTAAACGCAAGACATATGGATGGGGCTGGATTCCTTGCACATGGCAAGGCTGGCTGGCGACACTTGTATATATTGCCTTGCTTACACTTTTTGTATCATGGCTTGAGCCGATGGATACATTTAAACAAGTTGTGATCAAGTTCATTTTGCCTTTAAGTATTATTACACTAGCATTTATCGAATTGGCATATAAAAAAGGGGAAACACCAAAGTGGCAGTGGGGTAAAGCAAAAGAAAATAAATAAAACCGCGAGATTTGGGCAAGAGTTCTAAGTCTGAGAGTTGTCGCTTAAAACTCAAAATAGCCTAAGAATTATTTAAATGAAATACCATCGATTCTTCGATGTGCTTCTTTGTGCAGTCTCGCTTGCTCTGCTCTTTTTGCATCGTGAATATGCTGATCATCAGCGATATGTGCAAGCTCAGTAATATCATCTATATCGCCAATATCATCAAAACTTGTTTTAGTGGCATGTGAACGCGGTATATGTTTTATGTTCTGGTCCAATGTATCTTTGTATCTAGGAATATCTTTTTTGACTGACTTGTGAGAAACAAGGATTTCATTTTCATTCATATCTTCAGGGTCATCGTCTATAATTTCATCTTCCTCATCCGCTAGATCGTGACCTTCTCTGATTTTTGATGCGTATTCGATCAATTGTTCAGACAATCCACGCGCAACCTTTGTATCAATTACAGGAATCAAAAATTGTTTTGTCTTATTTTCTTCATGTGAAAGACTTTTGTCAGCGGCTGTTACGATGTCGAGTTGTGCAACTCCAAACATACGATAGTGATATGGTCTGGCGATATGTACATTGCTAATCTGTTGATAGGGGATTGTAGTTTCTCGCACGAAGAACAACCCGCGATTCAGGTGAAATGCATAGTCACTTAAGATAAATTTATAATGCATATAATGCTCTGCTGCCATAAGGAATCCAAAAAAAATGACCATAATTCCAATCATGAGGAACCAGAGTGAAAGCATCGGAACCGTGATAAACCAATCGGGGTGTGCAAATAAGAAGTCATTTACATAGGTGTAGAGTGCCCCGTAGTAGATATGATAGGTGAGGAATAAAATCAAAGCTCCGATAAGAGTAAGTACCCATCCATGCTTAACATAAAGAAATAAGAAAGTCCTTGTACCGCGTTTATGTTTTTTATGACGTTCGAACATGTGTATAGTATAGCAAATCAAAAAGAATAATCCTCCTCAGATAGCTGAGACGGATTATAGGCTGTCTAATATAAGATAGGATTACTTTTTACCTACCGGAAGATGTTCACAGGCATTACCATCTTTATTGCCATCGAGTCGATTTGTGTCTCCTTTGACACCACCTGCATTATCAAAGAAAGTTTGTGCTTCGGGTCGATTTGCAAAATCTTCACAGTTGTATTCGTCGGTAGGTTTTCCACTTCCATCAGTGACAACGTTTCCTGTTTTGTCTCGCATCACTTTTGCTTCACTAAGTGATTGTCCGTCGAGGAGTTTGCCGAGATCGAAGTCATTGTTTGTGGCTTCAAGTCCCAGTGCGCCAAGAAGAATAATCAATACCCCGAGCAATACTTTCTTTTTACCCGTTGTCGGCTTATAACCAGTTTTTACTTTTTGTTTTGTGTTTGAAACAGTATCTCCAATCGCATCTTTTATTTTGTCGAGATTATTGAGGTCCATGTGAGTTATGTGTGTTAAGGCTTTGCTTTGTGTAAATTATTGAAAATAAAGATAAAGCACGATGAGGATAAGGATAATAATAATTCCCATGCGCCACTTTTTACTATTTCGAATTGATTGCATGGATATAGTATAGCAGACGACTTATGGTGGTTTCGTATAAAAGGCGGAAATCTAAACAAGCAAATACCCACCCCAGTTGCCCGGGGTGGGTGAGTGGTTTGATCAAGTGTCTCCATACAGGCGCAATACTTCATTGGCAAAGAATGGATAAAGTGATCTATCCGGATTGTCGACGTTGGAGTATCGATCACGGATCTCGTTTGCGAGCTGCACGAGTATAGATGGCTTCACAGGTAGGTCACCAACCAAATCTCCATGCGTGACTGTATGTAAATCCAGTAATAGTCGTACAAGTTTTGGGCATTCTTCATCCATAAACCCAAGTTTCTTTGCACAGCGGATATACCACCAATACAGATTACACAAGGTATATTGGATGAGGGCTTGTGTCTCCAAAGCTTTAGGTCCTAAGTCAAATGATAATTGCATTGCTGGCTTTACTTTGAATCTATCTGACTCCTGTTCAGCTTGGACTTTGATAATCCGAGCACAGACCTCTTCCAGGATATTGCCCTCATAGTCGCTCGGATGGCCACGAGATGGGATAAGGTGTCGGAATTCGATTGCATCTGATTGCAATGATCTTCCAAAGCTATATCCACCATGATCATACTTAACATAGAGGGCCGCAAGGAGTACGGCAAACAAATCCGTGTTTGTAAGGGATTTGAGTGATTTTTTTACCGGCTGCTCAACCGGTTGTTCAGACTCGGTTGGCATATGGGTATTTAGTGAATGGTTGCGATTGAAAAAACAAAGTGACCAAAACAGGGGAGGTGACCACATATTGCATCACTTGAAATGTGCAATTGGTTCTGACGATCATGATACATGACTTTTTTTAGGGTGTCTATGGTGTGGTTCTAGTAGTTATTTCACCCAAGGTGTCAATATAGACTTGATTACATTCCACATCTTCTTTCTCTCCAATTGCGAGACGATAAAATCATGAGGGATATCTATTTCTTGTGCATGACTCAATTGACTTAGTGCCTCAATAGTTTTATCTGGACACCATGAATCGTGTTGAGTATACAAAAAGTGGACTTTGTCTTTATATGGAGCGATTGATGAAAAATCAAATAGTGCTTTATTGTACAATTCACATTTTCGCACACCAAACCGAAGACTTTTAATTGTACTTGGCCCAAGATAAGGAAATAAAACGATTACGGTATCAATTTTCTCCGGATATTTTGCAAGAATACGGAGTGCAAAATAACTTCCAGCAGAATGGGCAATCAAGGTAAGTGGCGTCCCTTGAAATGCCTCAAGAAATATTTTTTCATAATGTTCCAAGAGAAAGGCGTCATATGTAGCGCTATCAAGGTGCTTGTCGAAGATAACATAAGAAGATATATATCTAATATCCAATGTTGGATCTTCAATTGTTATTTCTGTAATCCAATCTGTATATTGTTTTTGTATGGCTGGATTACCTGGAAAAAGGAGACATGTTTTCATGTAGAACTATGATAGCACGATAGGTATATAGGCGGTAAAAATATTGTGAGAGTATGCTCATTAAGTGGTTCAATATGTGAAAGACGATATCAAATTGGTCTTTGTGTACAAAAAAGATGTGTTTTCTTTGTAGAGACTGATATAATTTGTATTATTATTGTCTTAGGTATCTACTTATAAAATTACATGAAAATATTTTTAATTATTCTTTCCGCACTCATTCTTCTGATTGGAGGAATAAGCATCTCGTCAATGGTTTCTGGATCGAAAACAGATAATAAAATCTATAAGGTTATTGATTGGTCCGGCATAACGCCGCCATGGTGGATGGATAGAGGTGAATTAACTACAAAATCTCTCGAAGAAAATAAAGTAGAAATTTTTGTAGAGTACAATCTGACGAAAGGAAGAGGTACTAAAGATATGTTTGCAAAATGGATAAAAGAAGATATTAAGGTTACAAATGCTTTGCAAACTGCAATAAAGAAAGAGGGAACTGAAGATGGAAGCATGCGATATGAAGTGTCACCTCAAATGGGTGCTGACTATGCAGAGATGATTATAAATGAAAATGCTGGAACACTTGCATTCAAGGTAATCGGGACAAAGTAAGTGTGTTTTGAGGTGTTTGACTTGATTTTTTATTGTTCGACTACCAATACACTTTTCATCTTAGAGAATGTCTTTTGAAGCAAGTACCATGGCCTGTATGCACTAGAGAATATATATACTTGACTTATACACATATATTATGGTATAATATATGTGTTCAATTACGAACACATAGTTCACAATTCAGACTTCAGACAAACTCAACTCAGCCAATCCAAAAAATGAAAACAAGAATCGTCCGTATCGTACTCGCACTCTTTCTCATCGGCCATGTCTTCGCAGCACAGATCGAAAGTGCTGTGATCCGCAAGATCATCAACATGAAATTCAAAGACTTCTTTACCAAAGAAGTTGTCATTGAAATGGTCCGGCGGGCCAATAAGCAGACCAGCGACTATGAGCGCCCTAACTGGAATTACAGTTACAGGGTTCTCAGAGAAGTTGCCTTCAAGGAGTCCTTTGGACTCGAAGAAGGTGTAGCAAAGGGCAAGCCAGAGGGGCACCCAGAATGCTATGAAAACCTCCGCACACTCTTCCTCGCTCGTGCAAAAGAAGAGCTGCATCGAGGTAAAACCAACATACTTGTAACTCTCTATCAGGAACACCATGATACCATCATGGCTGCCCTGCGAGAACTGCCAGCGAAGGACTTGCCAAAGGTTGCCCAGATGATTACCTCTGCAAAAGAAGTGTTTACAGCGATGAAAAGGCAGAATCCGAAAGAACTTCTTCACATTGCTCTGGTGGGTGTCGGTTTCTCCGATTCCACAGACCATCTCTCCAGAAACCTCACTGCTGAGGAGACCTGGAAGGAGATTCAGAAACTAATGATGAAGGATGCCGAGCCTAAGGATCCTGCACTCGTGAAATTTGCTGAAAAGCGTCATGAAGTTCAATTGGTCCTTTTTGCCTATCGGCGCCATCTTGAAGGTGGCTCGAAATTGCTCGATAAGTACTTGGCATTTATCGAAGTCATGGAGAAAGACATTGCCAAGCTCTCGGCTGGGAACTGAAAAGCCTATTCGAGAACCCGCGCCTAGCCCTTTGGGGCCAGGCGCGGGATTTTTGTTTTCAGTGTATATTAAATGAAGTAAAGATACGAAGTAGAGGAATCGGTCGCGCATAAAAATTGAGTAGCAATTTTTATGCGCGAAGTTCTCATTGGACACTCGCTGCTACTCGCCCGACTCCTCGCAGTGCTTCGCACGCAGATGCTCGCTCATTGCAAAACTTCGCTCCGCTTTTCGATTCCCGCTATCAATCAGTAGACAAAATTAAAAACACCTCGCAATAAGCTCGGTGCTTCTAATTTTATCTATGTGGAGACGGGGGGAATCGAACCCCCGTGCAAATGAGTTTGGCATATGAGTCTACACGGCATAGGCTGTTCATTGTTTTAGAACGTATACCTCAAGAACAGACAACACAGTATACGTCGATCTTCTATGGTTTTGGGTCGAGAGCGAAGAGAATCGCGAACCTATTTTCGAAATATAGCACTTGTCCACTGGCTCGAAAAAGGCCAGTGGCAAATGTCGCTAAGCGAGCACTAGGCTCGAGCTGTTGCGAATGCAAAGTCGCTTACTCCAAAATATGGAGAAACGCTAGCTTGTGCTTTAGCACGTAAGGTTTCAATAAGTTTAACGAGATTTTTGAATACTCGGCAGTGCACATATGTCAAAGTTCAATTGTCGATGCCTGGCATCCCCAGATATGTGCTGTCAGTTATATGTTGATTAACTGGCTAAACATATGTCGGCAGTATATCGCAGGAGAGTAAAACTGTAAATTAAAGTGTAAATAAAATATTCACATTGTTTTCATGTGTTCATAGTAGACTTATATGTATGCCATTTGATCAAGAGATTCTTTTAGAAGATGATGAAGTTAAAAACACAAAAGAAATTATTATTGAGACAATATTGTTGTATAAAAAAGTCACACCGCACCAAATCAAACAGAAAGAGGGAATCAGTTTATCTATGATACATAGAGAGCTAAGGTATTTATGTGGTCAGAAAGTAATAGAGAAAGTCGGAAAGCTTCCACATGTTCACTATGAACTATCTACTGTGAACTATGAACACATGAAAAATGCCAGTGCATAAATCCTCATATTTACCCCTTCATCTCTCTCCGCACCTCTCGCTCGGTCTCACGTTTCTTGATTGTCTCACGCTTATCATGTTTCTTTTTACCACGAGCAATCCCTATTTCAATCTTTATCTTTCCAGATTTTCCTTTTGGATATAAAGAAAGGGGGAGAGTGGTGCGTCCGGTCCCGGTGCCAGCTTCGGCAATCCTCAGAATCTCCGCTTTATGCAATAAAATCCGCCGAGGGCGGCGCTCGTCATAATTGTCAGGAGTATTGGTGACTTGATATGGCGAAATCAAAGCACCGACCAAAAAAGCCTCGCCGCCTCGCACTATAATATATGAACCTTCGAGGTTACCTTTGCCTGCCTTGATCGATTTGACCTCATGTCCAAAAAGCTCGATCCCAGCTTCAATCCGGTCGATTATCTCATAGTTAAATGTCGCTTTTTTATTGGTGATGTATGCCATGATTGGTCGGTCTTGAATCAAGCTAAAGTACCATAGGTATTTAGATACACTATATGCTAACATAGTTGCATGAAATCAAAAGGACGATTCAAAGCATTTGTAAAGCAATTATTAGGTCTTTCTTATACTTCTACACAAAAACAGGCGCAGATACAATCACAAGAGCACAATCAATCAAAAGCACAAGATGGCCAAGGGGTACGTCTTGCTCGAGTACCATTTTTCGTTTTTCATGTCCTTATCTATGCGCTGACATTTTTCTTCTTGCAGATTATTTCTACATTGATCTTCAATGCCACTGGCAAAACATTTACATTGAGCCAATTTAGTTTTGTCCTTCTTATCCTTCTTCTCAGTATTATTATGTTGCCAGTGCATATCCGTCGTGCACATGATATTGGTTGGTCTATGAAGCATGTGATTGCATGGAGTATTCTGCCTGCTACACTCCGTCTCGTCTGTCTATTGATTCCACTTATCGTACTTCTCAACCAGACATTGACTGCTCAGTTATTTGGAATTATGCCTTTTGTGGGTATTGTGTATTGGGCGCTTATGCAAATCCAGCTTGCATTTCTTGTCCTTCTCTTTTTTGCACCAGGTACTGGGCATAATCGATACGGGACATATGTGGCACGTGCATTTACATTGGACAACTTATATGGAATCAAAATATGGAAAAGAAATCAGGCAAAAAAAGAATAGTTGCGAAATATCAGCTTAATCAGTATAAATAATATATATGTCAAAGAAACACGAACAACCAGAATCTGAAGTAAAGACGCAGAAAGTAGATAAAACACAATCGGAGCCAAAGCATCAATCAGGTCCAAGTGGTCCAAAACCAAAAGATCCAAAAAAAGAAATGAAATCTCAGGCAAGACAAATCCTCATGAACAATATTGCCGGGATAGTTGTTGTTTTCGCTATTCTTTTTGCGCTGTATGGAGTGCTTAGCGATGGTGCACAGAAGCCGGAACAGATTTCGGTTTCTCAGCTTGTGACAGATATAAATACTGGTACGGTTAAGTCTGTCGAAGTTAGTGGGGCAGATCTTGCAATAGAATACCAAGATGGCACAAAGAAAGAATCGAAAAAAGAACTTGACAGTGCCTTGACAACAACCCTTGACAATCTTGGTGTTGATACAGAAAAATTGCGTGCAGTATCTATCGCCTCGACTGAAGATAGAGGGTTTGGATTCTGGGCAGCAAATATCTTACCGTTTTTACTCCCAGTCATTATCCTCTTTTTTATCATTTGGTTTTTGACGCGACAAGCAAAAGGGGCGCAGAGCCAAGCATTTGGTTTTGGACAAACCAGAGCACGTTTGATTACGCCAGATGATAGTAAAGAGAAAATTACATTTAAAGATGTTGCTGGGGCAAAAGAAGCGAAATCTGAACTTGCAGAAATTGTTGATTTCTTAAAGAATCCTAAAAAGTTTATTGATATTGGTGCAAGAATTCCAAAAGGTATCTTGCTTATGGGTGCACCAGGAACAGGTAAGACTTTACTCGCACGAGCGGTAGCAGGAGAGGCAGGTGTCTCTTTCTTCTCAGTGTCAGGTGCAGAGTTTGTCGAAATGTTTGTTGGAGTCGGTGCAAGTCGCGTACGAGATTTATTTAAAATGGCTAAAGCAGGAGCACCAGCGATTATCTTTATCGATGAAATCGATGCTGTGGGGCGAGTCCGAGGTACAGGTATCGGAGGTGGAAACGATGAGCGAGAGCAAACACTTAATCAGATTCTGGTAGAGATGGATGGGTTTGAACCAAATGAAGCAGTGATTATCATGGCGGCGACAAACCGACCAGATGTACTTGATCCGGCCCTTCTTCGACCAGGACGATTTGATCGGCGAGTCACTATAGATTTACCTGATCGAGGAGATCGTCTTGCGATACTTGAAGTGCATTCAAAAAATAAACCACTTGCAGAAGACGTGAATCTTGAATTGATTGCAGAACGTACTCCTGGATTCTCTGGAGCAGATTTACATTCACTTATGAACGAAGGTGCGATTGTTGCGGCTCGAGAAGAGCGAAAAAAGCTTGGTCAATTTGATTTGATTCGATCAATTGAAAAAGTCATGCTTGGTCCAGAACGTAAAAGCCATATCCTTTCAAAAAAAGAAAAAGAGCTTACGGCATATCACGAGGCAGGGCATGCACTATTGGCTTCAGTTCTTCCGCATGCGGATCCGGTACATAAGGTGTCGATTATATCTCGTGGTCGGGCAGCAGGCTATACTCTCAAATTGCCGCTCGATGAGCGCAAGATGATGTCAAAGAATCAATTTCTCGATGATATCGTCGTATCACTTGGTGGATATGTGGTTGAAAAACATATTTTCAATGACCTTACGACTGGCTCTTCAAATGATTTACAAGTTTCAACTGCATTGGCACGCGATATGGTGACAAAGTACGGTATGTCAGATGAGATTGGTCCAATTGCTCTTGAATCATATGCCGGTCGAACTGTGACTGGGCAGGCTATAGAGGATAGGGATTACTCGGAGGTAGTGGGGACAAAGATTGATCAAGAGGTCTCAAAGATCATGAAAGAGGCATATAAAAAAGCGCTCGATATCATTACGGAGAAACGACCTGTACTTGATGCAATTGCGAAGGCTCTTGTGCAAGCAGAAAATCTTGAACAAAAAGAGTATGAACAAATTATTGTTGCACATGGGATTGAGCTAAAGAAAAAAGAAGACACTGGTGAGTAATATATAGAAAATGTCTTTTCTTAAACCCATGAGACAAATACTTAAAAATATTTTAACGTTAGAATGGGTTGCTCCTGCTACTATTTTTATTGTGAGTCGCATCTTTGTGTTTTGTATTGTTTGGATCATAGCAACATATGGATTTGGACAGCATGCAGAGTTTAATCAATGGGATTCAGAGAGCTACGTATCACTTGCAACAAGTGGGTATCAGTTTTTTGGTGAGTATAAAGGGCAGGGTTCGTATATTGCATTCTACCCATTGTTTCCTATCCTGATGTCAGGGGTGATGTCTGTCCTGAGTATCGATGTGGTTCAGGCCGGTCTTATTATCTCGTTTGTATTTGGGGCCGGGAGTGCAATATTGTTGTATTATCTGGTATCGAGATGGAGAAATAGAGATGCAGGATTACTTGCGGTGCTACTTTTCTCTTTTTATCCTCACGGGGTATTTTTGACAGCTCCTTATACAGAAAGCTTGTTCATGTTTTTGGTCCTCTCATTTGTCTTGCTTATTCAAACTAAAAAAAATGTAGCAGCAGGTGCCATAGTTGCATGCGCTATGGTGACAAAAATGACAGGAGGAGTCCTTGGTCTTGTGTACGTGTATGATATGTATCGACAAGGTGTACATAAGGCAAAGATAATCCTATATGGTATGTTGGCGGTATTGCCTTTATTTTTATTTCTTTTATTTCAGAAATTAAAGTTTGG
>JBJOQZ010000051.1:0-8993 GCA_046049705.1 Candidatus Parcubacteria bacterium
AGATGAAAAAGAGACTCAAGAGTTCGGGAAGGTGGTTTTACTCGATAGCCTCAATGCACATACAAGTTTTCTTGAATTATTTATTACTGGCAAATGTCTCCCTCATAATTTTGAATTAGCACTCAAAGGTATTATGAGCATGATCATTGAGCCAAAACTCACAGAAAAAGCATTTAATCATGAGAAGAAAGTTATCACACAAGAAGCTTGGGGTGTATTTCTCAATGAAAAACGCCTTGCGTATATTCGCAAAGAAAGAGCAAATCGATTTTACAATCTCCCCCACCGCTTGAGGATTGCAAGCGCACTTGGTTGGCCTGAAACTGTGCAAAATATTACATTGGATGATATAAAGTCGGCACATGCCACATATCTTGTAAAAGAAAATATGGAAATATATATCGCAGGAAATATTGAGCAGGTTGGTGGTATAGAAAAAATTAAAGATATCTTTACAAACTATATAGAGAAAACTCCATCTGGCTCCCCTTCGGCTCTTGCTGAAATTCCTGCCAGCATCGATGCACCGAAGATTCCAGTTTTTGACCATACCTATGAAGAGATTGGGCTGGCTCCGCGTGAACAAGCGTCAGTTGGAATTACAGTGATTGGTCCGAGAATCAATAAACAATCAGATCGAGTAAATACACCTGAAGAAGATCGACATATAGCTTCACTTTATCTCACAGGAGAATTACTTACTGATATTGTCTTCAGAAAGCTCAGATTAGACAATAGCTGGTGTTATGGCGCAGGTGCTAGCACCTCTACACATATCGACCACCTTGCTCTCAATATGGGTGGCACAATCGATTATAACCATGTCGATGAGGCCATAGCTATCATGCACCAAATTATAGCGGATATTAAAGCTGGTACATATGCAGAAGATTTTGAACGCACAAAGAAGATGTTGATTGAAAATAGTATCGCGAGAGAAAGAAATACTCAGTCAATCATCGATAGGATTATGGATCTTGTGCGACTCGATGGTAAAATCACCACGCTTAAAGAAATACTTTTGGATATGACCAAAATCAATTTTGCTGATATCCAAAATACTTGTACAGAATACTTTGTGTCAGAGAAGATGTTTACTGAGATTGTAAGACCTACGAAGTAACACATCGATAGCTCAAAACAAAATACCTTGCAAGTATGCAAGGTATTTTGTTTTTTACTTTGTTCGCTCCTTAAAATCTAGTGCGCCACAGGCATACAGAAAATATAGTCGTTCGCCATGCTCTCTCCTTATTTTCTAGTGCGCGAGAGAGGACTTGAACCTCCACACCCGTAAGGGCACATCCACCTCAAGGATGCATGTATACCAATTTCATCACTCGCGCATATCACTTTTCGGTGATTTGGCTATTATGCCTAATAATTCATTTATTTTCAACCTTTTTCTATTTAGATATATTTTGGCTCTAGAATACATATATTTTGCCAACACCTTACTCTCTGTAGTAGCAAACTTGAGCTGGTGAGTTTTACCTGCTTGATCCACCGTAATACAACCTCGAATGTTCAATATCGATAACCTATTTTGTATCCAAAGTAAAAAATCTCTGCTGCCCGAAGCAAACGAGATGTATCCTGATTTTGCATTTGGCCACCTCTTATCTTTATACACAAAGCAAGAACCATCACCATCAAATACACCTCTTAAAAATGAATTGAAATATATTCGAGGTACCTTTACTTCAGAAATTGTTTTTGATTTATTCGGAGCTACTCCAATGTAAATTAAATAATTATAAAGGGTACGGTCAGTAAATTGGATGCGAAAGGATTTGTTTCCAGTACTTGAAACGTTGACGCCAATCTTATATCCATTTAACCCTAGGCAAGTTATGAAATTATGTATTTGATCAATATCTTTTGATGTAAATGTAATGAGTGGACGATTTTTATGCAATGAACCATCGCTAACTATTAACCCTATTGCATATATCTTGTATTGATTCAACTTCATATTTACCGTAAAGATAACATAGGTAATAAAACAACAAAAACAAAATCCCAACATGAGTCGGGATTTTGTCTTGACATCCTATCGAACACTAATACTTAAGCTGAAACTTCTTCTGTAACAACTTCAGCCTCTGGAGTAACTTCTGCAGTAGCCTTTGTAGACATATCTGGCTTCATCATCTCCATTTTCATTCGCTTGCTGATTTCTTTAGCCGCTTTTTCTCGGATAAAGTAGAGCTTAGCTCTTCGAACTTTTGCTCGCTTTGTAACTTCAATCTTATCGATGTTTGGAGAATACAACGGGAAGATTCGCTCTACACCATATCCATTTGAAGATTTACGTACTGTAAATGTTGCAGTTGGAGATGAACCATGTTTACGAGCTAGAACCATACCTTCGAAGATCTGGATTCGAGTTTTACCTTTTTCTTGAATTTTTTGGTGCACGCGAACAGTATCTCCCGATTTCATATCGATTGTTTTTCGAGATGTGGTATCTACTGTTGCCAATTTGATATCTTTCTTGGCTTTTGGTGCAGTTTTAGTTGCGGCTGTCATATAGGAGGCTAGTATATCAATGTTTTTATAATAGTCAATCCATATCCTTAATCCAGGGGTAACCAGAGGAAAAACCCTCTTTCTTTATTGAACAAACCCTTGTTCAAATTGGATAAAGTCAGCTGGCAACGGGGCCTTGATTATATGTCGCTCTCCAGCTGTATCCTCTACCTCGATTTGTAGTGCATGGAGGACAGTTCTCTCGAAACCAAGGGCTTTAGGGTGATTTTCAGCATATAAGCCATCTGCAACCACCGGATGATTGATAGCCTTCAGATGGACCCTGATCTGATGCGTCCTTCCGGTCTTTGGGTATACCTCAAGATATGAAAATTGGTGAGCAATCTTCTTTTGATTAACTGTCTCCCCAGGCATAGGAGGGATGTCTAAAATATGTGCCAAAGTCTTGTATTCAGTCACTGCTGGTCGGAGTTCTCCCCTCGCAAAGCGTTCAGCTGACCATTTTCTAAAATCAGTCTTACTACGCCCGATTGGTCGCTCTATTCTTCCTTCTTTTTCCTTTGTAATTCCCCATACTACAGTGCGATACACCTTGGAAATTTCTCGCTCTTGAAATTGTGCTTTGAGATGCAAAAAACTTTCTTGGTTTTTAGCCAAAATAAGTACACCGGAAGTCTCTCTATCGAGCCTATGCACTATTCCTGGTCTAGCAATATAGTGCTCTTTATCTGTACCCTTATGAAGCACCACAGGTTCACCTACATTTGCCATATCTGGATAGTGAACTAAGGCCCAATCAGCTACAGTTGGCTCAATAGTCTTTCCATCACTATGAACCACAAGCCCTGCAGGCTTATTGATAGCGAGGATATCTTTGTTTTCAAAGAGGATATCTATCGGGAGGTTTTTTGGTTGTGTATCTACAAACTGTTTTAACATGTGCAGGTATCATAGCAGGTAGCTTGAAATCTATAAAGTTTTAGGGTATTCTTGTGACTACATCTGATATATCAGATATGAGGGCGATTAGCTCAGTTGGTAGAGCAGCGCATTTACACTGCGAAGGTCGGGGGTTCAAATCCCTCATCGCCCACCAATAAAAAACACCTCGCTTTTGAGCGAGGTGTTTTTTATTTAATAAATATCAATACTCACAATCTTTTATTTTATGATTCCATTTACCACTACCCTAACATCTCCCTCAATCGAGTACGTAATACTTCCGGATCCTCAACCTCTCCAGAAACCAAAGTACCATGCTCAGATGAACCAGGCTGGTTTTCAGACATAGAGTCAACTTCAGATGGTAATAAATCAAATTCGGTCATTGATGCATTTGCATTATCTTTCGTATTTTCACATTCTGCATTGCCCTCAGAAATATCTGCCTCGTCACCAATATTCTCAACAAAACCTCCATAAGATTCGGGAGATTTATGACAAACAATTCCATAACGATTAAAAAAGTGAGTGTGCAACATATTGAATATAGTATAACAAAGAAATTAATAATCTGAAGGAATATTTAAAATAGAATAGTGGTCACACATATTTTTCTCGTCGTCACTCGGAAAATTGCGCGAAGTCCTCGCGGACACTCGCTGCTGCTCGCCCGCTCGCGACTCGCTCTGCTGAGCTCGTAACTCTGCAGCAGGCACAATCGCAAAACGAACTGCGGTGGTGCAGTTCGTTTTGTCTTGTGGTCACGGGTTGTTTACTCGCCGTCGCTCGTAAACACCTGCGACCCCGGCTCGCGACTCGCTCTGCTGAGCTCGTAACGCTCCGCCCGGCACAAGTCTTCGCAAATCCAAAGCAGTTTGGATTTGCTCGCATTGTGCCCCCGGTAGGAATCGAACCTACAATAACGGCTTAGAAGTCCGCAGTTATATCCATTTAACTACAGGGGCGATAGTATATATGTCACATGAAAAGTATCCTGATCTTTGATACAAACCATCAACAAATCTACGTGCCCTATTTATATCAAGTGTCGCCCAATAAATCAATTTAATTTTTAGGCGCAGATTCTGTAGATGTAGCCAACCCTGTGGTAGCAGGAGTAGAGGTAGCTTTTGTTGTACTTGCAGATACGGTGTCTTTAGCCACAACAGATTTGGTAACCCCGAGCAATTCGAAGTGTGTTTTTTGTTTCTTAGTATAGATTTCTATCACGTCTTGCAACCTTTCTTCTTTTGTCTTAATTTGTGCCGCTTCAGTATTTGAATCTTGGCTAGGCAATTCTTTAATAAACGCACTTGAATTTATATAGTGTAATACTGTAAAGAAAGCAATTCCTACTATTGCAAATATACCTATGAGTAATAATGCTACCCAATCCGTCATAGGAGTGTGGCCCAACTCTCGCAAAATATCAAAAGACGCCCGAAGGTCTTTTTGATTGTCTTTCTTTGTTGAATGAAATAATTTCATACTATATTTATTTATCTTTTTGTTTTACCACGCCAATATCGACAACCATGGTCCAATTTTCACCGACTTTTCTGAGATCCAACCTTTGAATTTTTACATTGTACGGAAGTGACTCTATGAGTGACAAAAACGCTCTAATACGTGTCTTTGTACCAGTTGCCCGCACTGACAGCTTTAAAAGTGTCTTATCATATGGTGTAAGGACTGGGTCTGCATATTCATCGACTGTATCAATACTAAATGTTAAACCAGATGATACAGCCAATCCTTCAATATACTTTACAAAATCCAAGGCGCCATCTTTGGCTACAAAAAATGCTTGTAGCTTTTCGAGATCATCTCCTGTCGCAGTAGCCACTTGTCTTAGACTGATTACCCTATTAGCCTGAATTGAGAGTGTCTGTACTTCAGAGTGCAAGTCTGAAAGTTCTGATTCGATCTTTGTAGTTTTTGTATGAAATACATATGCACCCCCAATTGCAATAGCACTGAGAACAAAAACTGTAATGAGGGTGATGATATATCTTTTATTCATATATTTTAGTGTCATCAATTTGAAATTTGAAATCAAAAGGGATATCAGCTTGCTTCGCTAGTGATGCAAGTGGCAATTTCACTCCTCCAAACTTTGCATTTAGGACTTTCACATACTCCGTCAACCCTTCTCTCGTCTTTGCAGTACCGTTTATACTCACACTGACTGGTTGTCCTGGTACTCCTTGTACAAATGCATATCCGTCGATAGTTACACCGGCCTGTTTTGGGGTCACTGCATCTATATATGCACTTGGAACAAACCCGCCTGCTACAGGAAGGAGGGCATCGACTGCTTTCCATATATCCAGATTATTGTCTTTTGAAGCGCTTCCTCCGACATTGATCAATTGAGACAAAGAATCTTTTTGGGATATCAAGATTCCTTTCTGATTCTGCAATACCATATATGTAGGCAATGTCAGGATGATGAATACAAGGGTAAGAAATAATAATGTACCAATAATTACCACCGCAAGTCTCAATCGGTATTCTTTTATGACTTTATCTTTTTGGTATTGTGGAAGAAGATGCAACATAGTACGTTTTAAATATGTTATTGAATGCGTGGCAAAGCAAGTCCAATTGCGACTGCATAATCCAGTGAATCAATATACTGAATATGTGGAATATGTTTGTCTAAGTCGTAAATATTCGACCATACATTTGCCGTTTCAGCTGGAAGACGTACGGTCGCATGGATATAATCTTTAAACCCATTGATAAGGGCATCTCGTCCAGACAGTATCACGCCACCAATCGCGCGTTCATTTGACTGATCATGTTTACCGATATGGCTCTGCCAATATAAAACAATATGATCAATTTCGTCTTTGAGTGCAGAAGCCGTATTAATCAGAGACATAAAAATAGTACTCTGATTATCTTGATGTGTTCCTTTTTCAGTCTTCATACGAATTGCCTCTTCGCGGCTGACATTGAATTCCTTCATGATTGCAGAGGTAAAATCCTCACTTCCGATATTTACAGTCGACGTAAAGTGAACAGATCCCTTACTAACCACAGACAATACAGATTTTCGATCACCAACATGCACGATGAGTTTCGTTGCCATATCACTAGCAGTAACAGACCTTGCTTTGATAATTGATTTAGAAAGTGCTTGATTTTCAACTAAGAATGAGACAGGTGTCATACCAGCAATCTCAAATAATTCGATGTATTGGTCAATGATATTTCTTGGGACTACTGACACTGAGATCGATACTGTATGTGTATCTTGTTTCCCAACTTGTGCAATCATGTCTGTGGTTGAAGCACTCGTTGTAGATTCAGGTGTCGTAGTCTTATTATCAGCTGATTGGATTGGAGTATTTAATTTTTCGATAATATGAAAGTCATATACCGCATCTGCCAGTGTCAAAGGGACATTTTCCTCAAGATGTAGTTCGATATGATTTTTCTGTGTTTCGATACTCCCTTGCGGAACCTCAGTTGTAAATATATACGCCTGCTCTTCTGGGATAGAAACCTCAACAAAGTCTAGGTGAAACTTCTTTTGGAGCTCTTTGAGACCCTCTACGAGCTCTTGATTTGAAATAAGTGGCTCAGCATAGTTTATTGGCGCCTGAAGTGTAAAGACGCCGTATTTACCTAATTCAAGATGTGACCCTTTATGATTTATTTCCGCAATATGTATGCAAGTTGGAGAAATATCAACACCAACATGTGACATAGACATGTAGCGAGGCGTTGGGACATGAAGTGTAATCCAATTTTTCAGACTCATTACTTACAATATTGTATCATGAGTCAATTCATTTTTGATATTATTTTTTCACTTTCAACTTACTTTCAAAAAGTACTTCTCACAAGAGATATCTCACTACCTACCCACTTACCTACTTACAACCACTAAGCAAGTGGGGTTCCAGGAATAATTGTTCCAGTTGGAGTAAATAAAACCATTCCTTGATTATCTTTAGCTGCCATGATCATAGCTTGGCTTTCAAGACCTAGTATCTTTCGAGGTTCAAGGTTTGTCACAAATGCATATGTGTTCCCAATCAAAACTTCTGGTTCCGGAAATACATTTCTAATCCCAGAAATAACTTGTCTCGGTTCGGTCTCGCCAAAATCTACAGTAAGTCTGAGTAATTTTTCAGATTTCTCTATTATTTCAGCCGTGAGGACCTTCCCTGCTTTCATTTGCACTTTCAAAAAATCATCAAATACTATATAGGGTTCACTCGCCTTATTATCGTGATTATCTTGGTTCTCGTGGTTTTCTTGATTCATATATATAGCCTACTTTGCACTTGCCTTTCTGTCTAGATAACTTTGTAAAATAATTGTTGCTGCTGAGGCATCTAGCTTATCGTGTTTACCTTGAAACCGCTCAGCTTGAGCAGAACTTAAAAATTCTGGTTCCAATACCACTTCAAAACCCATATCTATCAAGTTTTTTTGTAATCCAGCCACCTGTTTCATGATTGGATTATGATTTTGTGCAAAATCCTTTGATTCGCCTATGACGATAGTTTCAACACCCTCTGCCTGTACTACCTCCACAATCTTTGGTACTACCTGTTCACTGATATGCTGTAAGTCTTTCTCTCCTTCAATCACCGAAAATGGAAAAGCAAAGGTCTGTTCACTATTTGAGAGCGCTAGTCCTATGCGCTTCGTACCCATATCTATACCGAGGATTTTTTTCATATTTATACTCTAGCATGCCCTATTTTTTTGTGTAAGTAAGCTCTATATACCAATTAAAGTGTTCCTCAAAATCGCTTTAGCTTGAAAACCTAGTCATTTTCTGTTAGCATACTGGACATCGACAATATATGGAGGAGTGGCAGAGTGGTCGATTGCACCTGTCTTGAAAACAGGAGACTCTTTACGGGGTCCGTGAGTTCGAATCTCACCTCCTCCGCCTTGATAAAATTAAGAGCACCGAGCCAAAGCGAGGTGTTTTTAATTTTATCAACTGTTTGGTGAGAGATTCGAAAGCGAGTAAAAAGGCAAACCGCTTTGCCTTTTTATGAGGCAACTCTGAATGAACATTTTCGATCCGAGCTTAGCGAGGTAGAAAACATGATTGAGGAGGAATCTCACCCCCACACCACCTCACCCTTCCCTTTCGCTTTTAGATATGTATTTGCCTGACTAAAATGTTTGCATCCGAAAAATCCTTGGTGCACAGAAAATGGCGAAGGGTGAGCCGCTTCTAGAACTAAATGTTTTAATCGATCGATATGTTCCCCTTTTTGCTTTGCATACTTTCCCCAAAGCAAAAACACTAAACCTTCTTTCTGTTCAGATAGATACCGAATGACACTATCAGTGAACTCTTCCCAGCCTTTTCCTTGATGCGAACCAGGCTTCGATTCTTCTACTGTAAGCGTAGCATTGAGTAAAAGCACACCCTGTTTGGCCCAACGAGATAAATCACCATCGACCTCTGGCATGACACCGATATCTGATTCAATTTCTTTGTATATATTTTTAAGAGATGGAGGCAAAACTATCCCTGATTGCACAGCAAAACAAAGACCATTTGCCTGCCCTTTACC
>JBJOQZ010000052.1:0-8705 GCA_046049705.1 Candidatus Parcubacteria bacterium
GTCGTCGAATCGCTTCCAAATGCGATGTTTAAGGTTCAATACCAAACTCCAGAAGGCGAGACAAAAGAGATGCTCACTTTTCTTGCCGGAAAAATGACTTATAACCGAATCCGTGTACTTATCGGAGACCGAGTTACCGTAGAAATTGACCCTTATGGTGGGAAAGGGAAGATCGTCCGAAGAGGGTAGTTAGGTATTGGGCGGGGTGGAAAAAACCCTTAAATAGCCTATTTTAGGCCAAATATGGTCTAAAATACCCCATAAACAACCTACATTAAATATCTGTGAAGAAAGCCTATTTACAAAGGGTTTAACTTATAGTAGACTCAAATTCTATTATCAAATTAATAAATTGTCGTTATGCGAGTTAGAGCCTCAGTGAATAAAAAATGCTCACACTGCAAAGCCGTCCGAAGAGGAGGAGTTTTGTTCGTTATTTGTAAGGCTAACCCTCGCCATAAACAGCGACAAGGTTAAAGTAAAAAGCAATTACATGCGTATACTTGGTATAAACATCCCAGATCGAAGACTTGAGATGGCTTTGACCGCTCTTTATGGCGTTGGTAGAAAGCGTGCTCAGGTTATTTTGTCTGAAGCAGGTGTTGATTTTGGTGTGAAGACATCAGAGTTGACTACTGAACAAGAAAATAAAATCAGAACTTTAGTTGAATCATATAAGCTTGAAGCAGATCTCAAACGAGAAACTGGAGCTAATATTAAGCGATTAAAGGATATTAAAAGCTATCGTGGCATGCGTCATGCCCGCAGACTCCCGGCTCGAGGTCAGCGAACTAAGACTAATGCTCGAACTCTCAAAGGTGTTAAAAAGACCATGGGTTCAGGTAAGAAAAAGGAGTCTAAAAAATAATAAACTATTATGGGAAAGAAACGAATTGCCACAGGCAGCGATAGCAATAAATCTACAAGCGGAAAGAGCTCTGCGAGCTCTAAGAAGCGATTGGATTCAGCTATTCTCAATATTCAGTCTACATACAATAACACCAAAGCTGTTCTTACAGACAGTAAAGGAAATGTAGTTGCATGGTCATCGACTGGGTCACTTGGGTTTAAAGGTGCAAAGAAAGGTACTCCATATGCAGCTGCAAAAGTAGGCGAAGTTCTCGCTGAAAAAGCAACAAATATGGGTGTCAAAGAAATTGCCGTAGTTATCAAGGGTGTTGGTTCTGGTCGAGAATCAGTTGCGCGATCTTTTATTACAAAAGGATTTGGCCTTACATCTCTCCGAGATGTAACGGGTGTACCACACAATGGTCCTAAGTCAAAGAAGCCGCGACGAATCTAATCCTCACTAATACACAACTATTACTATGAAACTAGGTCCAAAATATAAAATCGCTCGCCGACTCGGAGCACCTATTTTTGAAAAAACTCAGACAGCTAAATTTAAGGCTTCTTTGGGTGAAAAGAAACCAGGTGGTCGCCGAGGAGGTCCAAAAAGCGAATATGCAAAGCAATTGCTCGAAAAGCAGAAAGTACGTTTTTCATACGGTATTTCTGAAAAGCAGTTCAGCCGCTATGTGAATGAAGTAATTGAATCTCGAACTAACCAGCCAACACTAAAATTGTTCGAACGACTTGAAACTCGTCTTGACAATGTTGCTTGGAGACTCGGACTTGTACCAACAAGACGATTTGCACGACAAGTCGTATCACATGGTCATATTACAGTAAACGGCCGAAAGGTAACTGTTCCATCATTCATGGTTAAGCCAGGAGATCAAATCGGTATCCGAGCTGGTAGTGCCACAAACAAGATTTTTGACACTATCGACGAGAAACAAAAGGGTACAGATCTTCCAACATGGATGACTTGGAATGCAGAAAAGAAATCAGGATCACTCTTACGATTGCCAACTCTTGAAGGACAGGAATTGCTGTTTGATTTAGGTGCAGTATTGGAATTTTACAAGCGATAATACATCATAATAAACACCATATGTCTGAAACATCAATCCTATTGCCATCAAAGCCAAAGATTATCAAAGAGACTGAAACTCTCGGTCATTTTGAAATTGACGGTCTTTATCCAGGTTACGGTCATACACTTGGTAACTCGCTTCGCCGGATTATTCTTTCATCGCTTCCTGGCGCTGCGATTACACATGTAAAAATTGAAGGTGTAAGTCATGAATTTAGCACTATCGAAGGTGTTAAAGAAGATGTACTTACTATTCTCTTGAACCTTAAAAAAGTTCGATTCATCGTCGATGGAGATGAAAATCAGATTGCAACTCTTAAAATTAAGGGTTCAAATACTGTAACAGCAAAAGATATCAAAGTTCCTGGTCAAGTAACTGTTACAAATCCTGATCAACACCTCTTTACAATCACAAATGCTGGTACTGAAGTTGAAATGGAAATCACTATCGAAAAAGGTATTGGTTTCGTTGCAAAGGAAGTATTGCATAAAGATCGAGTTGAAATTGGAGGTATCAGCCTTGATGCTACATTTTCACCTATCTTACAAGCAAATTACGATGTAGAACAAATGCGAGTTGGTGATCGAACAGACTTCAATAAGCTTAAGCTCATGATCCAAACTGATGGGACAATCACTCCAAAGTTTGCAATGGAAAAAGCAATTGAAATCATGATCACTCAGTTGAAAGCAATTATCGGCTTCAAAGAAGAAGAGATTGTTTCAACAAAATCTGAAATCAGTACTGATATTCTTCCTGAAAATCACCCTGATAAAGAAGCTCTCGATGATGTTTTGAAGACTCGAATTGAGTCTCTTGATATGTCACAACGAACTGCAAATGCACTTGTAAATGCAAACATTCGCACTGTTGGAGGTTTGATCCGAAAGAAAGAAGAAGATATTCTCGAACTCGCTGGTCTTGGTGCCAAAGGTGTAGAGGAAATCAAGTCGACATTAGAAGCACTAGGACTATCGCTTAAGGCATAGTACAGTAGGGACATCTACAGATTCCCAAATTATTAAACACTGCCATGAGACATCATAATTCAAATCGAAAATTCGGACGAAAGACGACACAGCGACGAGCGCTTTTGCGATCTCTTGCACGTGAACTCTTCTTGCACGGACGAATCATCACCACAGAAGCCAAGGCAAAGGAAGTACGTCCTTTTGCTGAAGAGCTTATCACTATCGCTCGTGAAGCCACTGTAGCCTCACGGCGACTGGTAAACGCTAAATTGGGTAATAACCCAATTGTGCCAAAATTGTTTAGTACAGTAGCTCCAAAGTACATTGGTCGAAATGGAGGCTATACCCGAATTATCAAGCTCGATCCACGGCCATCTGATGGAAGTCCGATGTCAGTAATCGAACTCGTATAAGCAAAATAAGTAATACAACATATATGAAAAAAGTAGTAATAGATGCACAAAACAAAAAGCTTGGACGAGTTGCCTCAGAGATAGCTATGGTACTCATGGGTAAAGATACTCCTGCATATGCACGAAACATTGCACCAGATGTCGAAGTTGAAGTGATCAATGCCTCAAAGCTTGATATCAATGAAACTCGATCATCAAGTAAAACGTATTTGACATATTCTGGATATCCAGGTGGTCAAAAAGCTGAAACTTTGAGTAAGCTTATCGACCGAAAAGGTCATGCTGAAGCCTTGAAGCGAGCTGTAAAAGGTATGCTTCCTGACAATAAGCTCAAAGCTAAGATGATTCTTAATATTAAAATAACCGCGTAATTATGTCTGCATCATCAACATTCTTCCAGGGTACAGGACGACGCAAAACATCAGTTGCGCGTGTTCGAATCACTCCTGCGACAAAGCAATCAATCACGGTCAATGACCAAGATGTTGCTTCATATTTTAAAACAGTAGATCTTCAATCAAAAGCTGTTGCAGCAATTGCAAGTGATATCGTCAAAGATCAAAAATTTGAAATCACAGTAATTGTACGAGGCGGTGGTACAAGCTCACAAGCTGAAGCTGTACGTCACGGTATCTCACGAGCCCTTGAATCATATGACGGAACACTCCGATCTGTACTCAAGAAAGCCGGATACCTTACTCGAGACCAACGAGCAAAAGAACGAAGAAAATTCGGTCTCAAGAAAGCCCGAAAGGCTCCACAGTGGTCAAAGCGATAAATATTCGCAAGAATCCTTATGTGGTCAAAAACAAAAACCCGCCGAGATGCGGGTTTTTGTTTGTTTAAATTTTATCCTCCTCAGCCTTTTTATGGATGCAATTTTCATATGTTCATAGTAAAAAAGTGTTTTGTAAAAATAAGAGTAAATAAGCAAAGTGCAAATATATGACTTAGAGGGTTTGGTTGACAGAGACTTAGGGGCCGATTAAAATACACCCACCATGACAGATCAAGACATCAACAATACATCATCAGATGAGACACAATCTGCCGCACAAGCAAATACAATACAAGACCATGAAATCGACCTCGATACCGGTCTCGATACAGATACTGACGATGTGACATTTGAGCAAGACGCCGATACGAGAGAAAACACTGCACCAGATGCAGTTGCAAAAGTGGCAAAGTTGAAAGCTGAAATCGAAAAGCTCAAGACTGAAAAGCAACAATATCTTGATAATTGGCAGCGTGACAAAGCGGAATTTGTAAATGCTCGACGCCGAGACGAAGAATCAAAGGCAGAGTTTTTGAAATTTGCAGTTAGTGGATTTGCAGAAGAATTGCTTCCTATCATCGACAGTTTCGAGGCTGCACTCAAGCATGAAGGTTCAAAAGAAGGAATTGAACTTATCTATACACAATTTAAGTCAGTCCTAAAAAAGCAAGGTATAGAAGACTTTGGCCAAGTGAGCGATGCTTTCGACCCAAGTCTGCATCAGGCTATTGGAAATGTTGAGACTGCAGATAAGACACAAGATCATACCGTTGCTGAAGTATTACAGAAGGGGTATCAGATCCATGGAAAGGTGATTCGACCGGCATTTGTGAAGGTGTTTCAATGTGCATAAACATCGGCCTAAGAATCAAGCTTAACAGAAAAGACTGCGATAAAGTGATATCTAAAACTCTTGACAGGTATGCTATAATAGAGACCTAAAATCCCCATTTAACTTAATATGATAGTAGAGCGCAAACAATACGGCTGTATCCAAATACTTCTCGTCCAAATCGGGTTGGCGCTTTATCTTATTGTCCTTTTTCTTGGCACAGGCCCTGCAGGAGAGGTAAAACCACAACTACTTAGGGTACAAAAGGTAGCAGAAGCAGGGAAGCAGGTCACTATCTCGGCACTCCTTCCGCAATTCGCACAACTACGCCTTTCTACATCTGTAGCAGATGATTCTTCAATTACATCCACGCAAGAGCAGGAAATTTTGAATCTTGTAGCGCCAGTTATTTACGCACAAGCAATAGCTTCATCGATAACTCAGATACCAGCGGACCATCTAACCCAAAGTTCAGTTGTTCAAGACCAGACTATTGCAACACCCTCGCTTAATTCTTTATATACAATAGGTTCTAAGCCTCGAGCTCCAACAATTGGATAGTTTTTAGCTTTAAGGGGTACACACTGTAACCAACATGCGTACAATCTATGTTCTGTGTAATATAAATAAAGCAAATTCTATATGTTCACTATGAACATATGAAAAGTGTATCTATTAATCCCTTAAAATAATTCGATAGAAATAACTCTTTAACAAACTAAACATTCACAAAACAAATTATGGCAAAAATAATTGGAATTGACCTTGGAACAACAAACTCAGCTGTCGCAATCATGGAAGCTGGTGATCCAAAGATTCTCGAAAACACAGAAGGGGCGCGGACAACACCTTCTATTGTGGCGCTCTCAAAAACAAATGAGCGAATCGTCGGACTTCTTGCAAAGCGACAAGCAGTGACTAATCCTAAAAATACAGTATATGGTATCAAGCGATTTATTGGTCATAGCTTCGATGAACAAGGTGTACAGGACGATAAGAAAACTGTTGCATATGAAATCAATAAAGCAGCAAACGGTGGAGTAGCAGTAAAAATGTCAGACAAAGACTATTCTCCAGAAGAAGTCTCTGCCATGATTCTTACAAAATTGAAAAATGATGCCGAAGCGAAGCTCGGTGAGAAAATTACTGAAGCTATCATCACCGTACCTGCATACTTCAATGACTCACAGCGACAGGCCACAAAAGATGCCGGTAAGATCGCCGGTCTCGATGTAAAACGAATCATCAATGAACCTACTGCAGCCGCACTTGCATATGGATTCAATAAAAAGAAAGATGAAAAGATTGCAGTATTCGACTTCGGTGGAGGTACATTCGATATCTCAATCCTCGAAGTTGGAGACGATGTCGTAGAAGTTAAATCAACAGACGGTGACCACCGACTCGGAGGACGAGATATCGACTACAAAGTCTTGAACTGGATTGCTGATGAATTCAAAAAAGAAAGCGGTATCGATGTGCGCAACGACGCCCTTGCTATGCAAAGACTCGATGAAGCTGCTGAAAAAGCAAAGATTGAACTTTCATCTTCAGCTGAAACTGAAATCAATATTCCATTCATCACATCTGATCAAAACGGTCCTAAGCACCTCGTTATGAAGCTCACTCGAGCAAAACTCGAAGAGCTTGCAGATGAATTTGTGACTCGTGCAATGCAAATCACAAAGCGAGCACTTGAAGCCTCTCCATTTAAGGTAGGTGACATCAATGAAGTAATTCTTGTAGGGGGACAGACTCGTATGCCAAAGATCCAAGAACAAGTAAAAGCATTCTTTGGAAAAGAGCCAAACAAGTCTATCAATCCAGATGAAGTAGTAGCACTAGGTGCTGCAATTCAAGGAGGTATTATTGCAGGAGATGTCAAAGACATCCTCCTCCTCGATGTAATCCCACTTTCTCTCGGGATTGAAACTATGGGTGGAGTAGGTACAAAGTTGATTGAGAAAAACACAACTATCCCAACTTCACGTTCACAAGTATTCTCAACTGCAGCTGATAATCAAACTTCAGTAGAAATTCATATCGTACAAGGTGAACGAGCTATGGCCGCTGACAATAAATCACTCGGCCGATTTATCCTCGACGGTATCCCTGCGGCTCCACGAGGTATTCCACAAGTAGAAGTGACTTTCGATGTCGATGCAAACGGTATTCTCAATGTAAAAGCAAAAGATAAGGCTACAAACAAAGAAAATACTATCCGTATCGAAGCGAGCTCTGGTCTTACCGATGCTGATATCGAACGCATGAAAAAAGACGCTGAGGCAAATGAAGCTGAAGATAAAAAGCGAAAAGAAGAAGTTGAAGTTCGAAATACTGCAGACCATACATTGTATTCTGTTGAGAAAGAACTCAAGGAGCATAGAGATAAAGTTGCTGCTACAGGTGAAGCTGGAACTACAGCCATTACAGAGCTTGAAGCAAAACTCCAGTCTCTCAAGACTGCAAAAGAAGCGACTGATATGGACGCTCTCAAGAAAGCAACCGAGGAAGCTTCAGCTGCACTTATGAAGTTCGGACAGATTGCTGCAACTGCGAATCAGGCCGCAAACCAATCCAGCCAAACTGCAAGTGATGCGACATCATCACAAGCAACTGATGCTGCACAAGACACTACTGCAACTGATGAAGGAAATGTTCGTGATGCTGAGACAAAATAATCCTCTAATCATGTTCGCAAATCAGTGTCGCTCCTAGTGCATATACTGTCGTTAGTACTTAGTACATAGTAGGCACAAACTGGCGAAGACCTGTAATTCATATGATTATAGGTTTTCGCTGGGACCGTGCCTGTTAATCCACTTTATTTAATCCATTTATAACATCCAAATACCCACTATTATGAGTAAAGACTATTATAAAATCCTTGGCGTAGACAAAAGCGCATCACAAGATGAAATCAAAAAAGCATTCCGAAAACTTGCGCATGAGCATCATCCAGATAAAAAAACCGGCAATGCTGATAAATTTAAAGAAGCAAACGAAGCATATTCGGTATTGAGCGACCAACAAAAACGTGCGCAGTACGACCAGTTTGGTAGCACAGGATTCAATGGAGGTTTCGGAGGTGGCCAAGGACAAGGTGGATTTGGTGGATTTGAAGGATTTGATTTTTCAGGTTTTGGAGGATTTGGTGGCCAAGGCCAACAAGGACAAGGCTTTGAATTTGATCTTGGTGATATATTTGGCAGTGTATTTGGAGGAGGAGGCAGAGGACGCGGTCGAAATAAGACGCCAAGAGGATCTGATATACAAGTTGATATTGAGGTCTCATTTAAAGATTCAATATTTGGCTTAGACAAAGAAATTAATCTTACAAAAAATGATACTTGTAATCATTGTAAAGGAAATCGTGCAGAACCAGGTACAACATTAGATACATGTTCAACATGTAAAGGTGAAGGACATGTCATGCGACAACAAAGAACTATTCTTGGGGTGATTGAAAATGCATATACATGTGATGGTTGCGAAGGTACAGGAAAAATTCCAAAGACAAAGTGCTCAGTCTGCAAAGGAAAGGGAATACATCAACAGAAAAGTACAATCAAAGTCGTGATTCCTCCGGGTATTGAATCTGGTGAGACTCTCCGTGTGAGAGGTAAAGGTGAAGCGATTGTCGGTGGCGAAACTGGCGACTTGTATATAAGAGTATATGTAAAGAAAGATACTCACTATAAAAAGCAGGGAAATGATATCCATGCAGATCTCTCAATAAGCATTAGCGATGCTGTGCTCGGCGGAGAAGCT
>JBJOQZ010000053.1:0-24194 GCA_046049705.1 Candidatus Parcubacteria bacterium
AAAAGTGCAATCAAGATAGATGCAAGTCCAATACCTGCGACAAGTCCAACAAATGAACCTCTTGTCCCTGTATTGAAGAGTACAACGAGATTAAATATACCAATGAGACCATATATAAGAAGACTTACCATTGCCCTTCTGTAGGATGACTGACTTTCCAATTCAATCTTCGGACAATAAAGTACAAACAAATGAATACTGAGATAAGTGCATATACCCCGAGATAACTTGAATTACCTAGATTTCCAAAAATACGATATCCGATACTATTTGGATCAGAATAAAAATCTTTAAATGCATCAAGACCAACAATGACACTCATTCCGAGTGAGGCACGGAAAAACCATTTCCACCATCCCGCATGATATTTCATCACTGCACCTGCGGCTAAAAAGAAAACACCAAGATGTAAGAAGAGAACATATCCTTCCATACGTTCATAATTACTCCAGAAACTTCGAAGAGGATCAACTGAGCCAATCGTCGAGATTCCTAGTATCAACATAAAAACACCAACGGCAATAGAAATGATACTTTTCTTTGGCCAAACTGATCGATCAAAAAATGCATGCAGCAAGTAAGCCCCGAGTAAAAGCTCTACGATAATTCGAAAATAAAAGGCCTTCCCTGTGATAAATGGGAAGAAAAATGAGCTTATCATCACAAATGGAGTGACCACTGTAAGGATAACTAATATCGGATTGAGTTGCCCAAAAAAACTTGTAATGGATTTTGATGTTTCTTTCATATACAGGAAAGTATACCAGAAAGTGACTAGAATACATTGCCCTCTAAAACACTAATTCTGTCGAGTCGCTTTTTGGCCCATACATATATATAATATAAGGACAATAATTTAATTAATGACCATTATGCAAAAACAAGCCCTTGTCTGTGGTGCCGGAGGTTTCATCGGTAGCCATCTCGTTAAAAGACTTAAATCTGAAGGATACTGGGTCCGTGGAGTAGATCTCAAGAACCCTGATTTTGGAGCCTCAGCAGCCGATGAATTTATTATCGGTGATCTTCGTGAACAATCAGTCTGTAAATCAGTACTTGATAGACCTTTTGACGAAGTGTACCAACTTGCAGCAGATATGGGTGGTGCGGGATATATTTTTACCGGTGCACATGATGCTGATGTAATGCATAACTCAGCAACTATCAACTTGAACATTGCGCACTACGGCCAACAAGCTGGAATCAAAAAGATTTTCTACTCTTCTTCTGCTTGTATGTATCCTGCCTATAATCAAGAAGATCCTGAAAACCCTAACTGTAAAGAAGAGTCTGCCTACCCTGCTGCACCAGATAGTGAATACGGATGGGAAAAATTGTTTAGCGAAAGATTATATCTCGCTTTTAATCGAAATTATGGACTCAATGTTCGCGTAGCTCGATTCCACAATATCTTTGGACCTGAGGGTACTTGGAAAGGTGGTAAAGAAAAAGCACCAGCGGCACTATGTCGAAAAGTTGCTGAAGCACAAGAAGGTGGCGAGATTGAAATCTGGGGAGACGGTAAGCAAACTCGATCGTTTTTGTATATCGATGAATGCCTTGAAGGTGTTCGTCGTCTTATGAATCAAGATGAATTCTTAGGGCCTGTAAATATTGGTTCTGATGAAATGGTTAGCATTAATCAACTTGCAGAAATGGCTATGGAAATCGCTGGAAAGAAACTTACTATCAAACATATCGATGGGCCACTCGGTGTACGTGGACGAAATTCTGACAATGCACTTATTAAAGAAAAGCTTGGATGGGCTCCAAATCTACCACTTAAGGAAGGTCTCTCAAAGACATTTACTTGGATCAAGGATCAAGTTGAGAAGCAGGGCTAGATAGAGATAAGACAGTTGAGTGCACATATATATTGTATGTATTCAGATCAAATAATTAAACATGATACAGAAACCACACCACGCGGTGTGGTTTCGCGTCTGTCATTGTTTGTAAAAAAGATATGGAATCATCAAGGTATCCGTAGATATTCTTCAAATACCTCTTGGTCATTACTGAATCGTATCATTACCACGATCGTCTCATTTGCTGTCACTGCATACATGGTGCGCTACTTAGGGCCAGCAAATTATGGTCAGCTCAGTTATGCGATCAGCTTTGTTGGCATCTTTGGTATCTTGTCCACACTTGCAATTGATTCAATATTGTACCGTAACCTAATTGAATACAAAGATAAGCACGCCACATATCTTGGCACTGCACTTGGTATCAAATTATGTGCTGGCATTATTACTTATATTATCACTGTCTCTATTGCCTTTTTTTATCTCCCAAAAAACGACATATCTCCTTTTTTGATTTTTATAATTGCAAGTACATATATATTCAATGCTTGGAATATCATTGTATACGAGTTTCAATCACATATTAATCAAAAAACATTATCGATTATCTCTCTTGTGGTATTACTCACATTGAGTGCTCTAAAATTACTCGTAATTGTATTTGATAAAGGGATTATTTATTTTGCCTTTATATTTGCACTTGAGGCAATATTGTACTCAGTAGGCTACATTTTGGTACGTCGCAAAATATATACACCAATATCAACTTGGACGTTTGATGTTTCAATAGCATTGAATATGATTACTGAAGCATTGCCATTACTTGTTGCAGGTTCATTTACTCTTATATATTCACGTATTGACCAAGTTATGATTAAACACTTTATCGATAATTCATCGGTAGGTATATATGATGCCGCTGTAAGAATTGCAGAGGCATGGCTTACGATTCCAAGTCTTATCGTAGTCTCACTCTTTCCTGCTATCCTTCACGCAAAAAAGAATTCTTTCACTTCATACAAAAAACGTACGCTGGCCCTTGCATTATGTATGGGAGGCATCGGTGGTGCTGCATCTTTATTTGTGATGATATTTGGCTCTTGGATGATTAAGGTATTGTATGGAAATGCATACCTCACTGGTACTTCTGTACTACATATTTATACCTGGGCAAGTATCTGGACCTCGATTGGTCTAGTAACCTACTATTACTTACTTTCTGAAAGAAAGACTAAAGTATTATTTTGGAGTTCATGCATAGCCATGATAATAAATGTTGCCCTCAACTTCCTTTGGATTCCTCAATATGGAATTGTAGGTGCCGCCTGGGCAACATTTTTCTCATACATGGTGGTGGCACTGCCACTACTTACTCTTGTACGTGCCAAGTCAAATCAAAACCCTACTTCTGAGTTAGCCTAGGTTTCAGTTTTCTAATACTAGAGAAATAAGGTATACCAAGAGACTGTGCCACTGCACCATCCCTGTCACTCCGATCACCTACGATCCAGCAATCAGAGTTCGTCATACCTAATACCTGTATCGCCTTCTCATAACTACGCGTACAAGGTTTTAAAGCATTTATATCTGCATCCAAAGCTGATACTTCTACATCAACAGTGATACCAAGTGCTTTTAGTTTTTCAGTAACTGGATAATCTGAGACCATAGCGACTTTAACACCCTTCTGTTTGAGGATATCTAATACTGCAAACACATCCGCATATGCACTATATCGCATATATCTCAATGGCACTGTATACATCCACATAGTAATAACCCTGCGAACTTCACCTGCTGGAATATGTAGTACCTCTGCTGCCCATTGGTACTGTAGATATTCGAGTGACTCTGTCTCACCAAAGTACTCCCCAGCCCGCTTTTCTCTTTCTTTCCTAAACGCAGAAATAATTTTGACAATTTTAATGTCCTTTAGATGCATCAGAATATGTATACACATATGTAACGCGATACAAATACGCATTCTTAGTGAAGAATATGTCGTACCATCAACATCAAACAATATAGCCTTTGGTAGCCCTTTTTGATCAATAGCTATTGTTTGCGTATTCATATACTTGTTGCAGGTTACCAATTACTCATTTATGTATATTTATGGATACTTAATTAAATGTTTTTTCCAAGAACCAGTTAAGTGCAGGCCATTCGATGAAAAACATCAGTGTCACGAAAAAAATTACAAATCACACAAAAAACATATATGCTTTTTGTTCATACAATCTCTCGGGTCGCTGGGCCGGTGAATCTTTAATCATCCCGATGTGTAAATACCATGCAAACATAATCGCAAACAACGGAAGTGTGAGCAGGAGCCCAATCTTGTACTTAATCATAAAAATTGCAAAGAAAAATGCAAATGACATTCCGTAAAACAAGATAGAGATGATTAGATTGTTTTCAGTATAGTATGCAAAAGATTTTCTATACAAAACAGCAGTACTTCGATCTGTGATTAAGCGTAATTCTGCAAATCGTTTTGTGGCCATCAAGAAAGCTCCGGCCATCCAATATGCAATGATTAAACTTGAGGGAGGTAGAATGACACTCGTCACAATCCCCCATCCAAGCAAAAGCCTGATTGGATTATTTATTGATTCAGAGAGAACATCGAGATATGGTTTATCTTTTGTACGAAAAGGACGGACATTGTACAAAACACCCATCACCAAGAGCCATATTGAACAGATGAAAAACAAAGTGGATACGAACCAGGCAAGAATCAGTCCAAAAATAGCCAGCGCAATATACTCGACTATCACATATTTGAATTCAATATGCCCAAGAACAGATGGTCTGTTTTTCTTAAGTGGATGAAATTTATCAAACTCAGCATCAAGCCATTCATTGATGACATAGTTAGCAGATGCAATTGCACATGTAGAAATAAAGCCGATTATAAGTGGCACAATCAGTGTATGAACCGGTGACCAAGCAACCAAAAAAGCGATGACAAGACCCGGAAGCATGAAAATATTTTTAAACCAATGTCCAGGGCGTGCTATGGAAATATAATTCTTAATTGTATTCATATACTTAATCTTTGTCTATAAAACTGATACACTAAATCGGTCACAGTCTTCATATTCTATTGCACTTTACTCCTTAAGTCCACGACAAAATTGGTACCATCATCATAAATACGCATATAGTTTTCACCAATAGATATAAGATTATCTTGAAAATCAAAGGTATGTTCAGCTTCAGTCCTAATCCAGGCATTCATTGATGGTTGTAGACGATGTCCGTATTCTTCATATGTAAAGTGCGCCTGATCCTTGTATGAATAAGCGATAAAGAAAATATTTTGGCTTACAAGGTAATCCGCAAGGGTTTGAGCGCCTTGGAAACATGGCATGCCCGGTGGCAGACTGGCACCTCCAGGGTAGTCGGCAATAAAAATCTGATTTCTATTAAAGTCCAGTGCATAATTGTCATTTAACCTTACCAAGATAGTCTCACCTACTGGAACTGATTCTTGTAGGTTTTTATATTCTATCTTTTTAGACTTATCTAAGAGTGGTTCTGCTTTGATGCTTGCAGAGAGAAATCCAAGTGTTTCTTTTTGAGTTTGGAAAAATAGTTGCGCCCCTGCACCAAGAAGAAAGCCGAGTATCAGTACAGCTATAGGCAGAGAGACTTTATGTACTGTATGTGCAATGTATGTTGTACCTGCAATGGTTACACTATCGTTGTCGCTTTTTACAAAACTCGAACTATTACCTAGATTATCTAAATGCTCAAATTGATCTATGTATCGCTTTAACATCTCAGCGAGCAATATAATCGTGATCGGAAGTAGAAATGCAAATGCATAATGACTAATTGCAAAGCCTGCAGTCAGTATGCCGATCCCTAAAGCAGAACCGACACCAACAATACCTAATATTGCATAAGGTGATAATTGTCTATCTTTATATGAGCCATATATCCAAATCGCACTCAAAGTAAATAGTGCATACACCAATACATGTTGAAGACCGTACACGAAGTTCAATACATTTGTAAAAGAGACTTCAGATGTTGGAGTCAGAAACTGCCCTTGTGCCGAACCGTGAAAACCTTTACCGAGCAACGGATACAATAAAGTACCTGAAGATGCATATGATACCAGCATATATGGCAGTGCTAATAGAAATACAATTGACACCAACAAGATTGTGTATATGCAGATTGTTTTTGTCTTTTGGCTCATACTGTGCCATACACCATAACTCACCGTCTGATGTACCATGTGAGAATCAGATACCTTGTACTGAGAGGTTGTAATACCAATTAAAAACGCTAAAGCAAATAGACCTGCGACCGGTATAAATGATGTTTTTAGCACCATCAATCCTGCCATACAAAGTGAAAACAAAACGATGGTAGAGATAAGGTTCTGTACCGATCTTTTCTCGCCACCTGTATCACGGATATGGTGAATAAGAAAATAACAAAGCACTGCAAATAAGACACTGCCGGTGTATATAGATGTAATATTTGCCATCGGTGCCATGATCAGCACTGGTATATACAACAAAGCAACAATATACTCTTTTTTGAGTTGTATTGATTTCAATATACCCCAGAGCACTAATAAAAATAGAAGAAATCCAAATCCGCGATCGGAGAAGTGTAAAAATCTCACATCGCTATATATCAGGAAAATAGAATCGATAAACGCTTTGCCGCCGAGAGAAGAAACTATTCTTCTCTCACTAAATGGATCGGTTTGCATCGACCCGGTTTGCATCATCTTTTCTGGAAATACAAAATATCCTTGTGTATCATCGTGTATATTATAGAGATTTGGTGCAACCATACTTACCACTCTCAGTCCGATAAAAGTAATTAAAATAATAATAAAAAATATGTAAACTGGCTTTGTTTTTATGCTCAATTTTGCAGAGACAATTTTCTTTTGTGCTGATTCGATTAGACTATACATACCTTGTCTAAAGGTATGTATATATTTTGCAAACACATATACACTAAATAATATCCCAACACCAATCAGTGTTGTGATTGCAAAAGAGTCAATCGCTGACAAGAAGTTAAGTGCTCCGCCTACAACAATAATCCATGCAAACCCTATTCCTGCTTTGATTTCAAAAGGTATTTCAGGAATTTTTACTAGACGACCTATCATAGACCCCCACCCTATACATGAGAGTATGAGTAGAATTCCTAATATAAGGATAATGAAAATCATCATATATGTTTTGTATTAAGATTTAGTTCTAAAATAAAATACCAAGACAAGCCCGATAATCATAAAAATATATCCGATGAATTGAATTATATTTATCTTTTCGTGCAAATAAAAATAAGCAATAGTATTTACAGTCAAAAAACTTAAAATGACTATTGTTGGATACGCGACAGTAACCGGCAATGCTTTTAAGGTGAGAAAATAAGTAACTGCACTTAATCCGAACAATACAAGACCTGAGAGCAGGATCCAGTTTTGTCTTACAATTTCTATGATTCCAAGTTGCTGATATATAACCCCTTTTGTCGAGCCAAGCTTAAGCAAAATATTGGCCGTCGCATTCATGGCAAAAGACAAGATGATATAGAGATATAGCATAGTACTTACAGTTGACTAGACTTATCTATATATCTAAATTCTTTGCGCGCAAATACATAGATGTATCCCGGAAGCCCAAGTGATGGAAATGGAGTTAACCAGCCATGTACACCATTGTGATTCACTTCTTCAATTGCTTTGACTACACCCATCTCTTTATGTCCATGGAATGCCCACATATCATCGAATCGAAACATGGTACCACTCGCTGCAAAAGGCAATAACCAATCAAATACTGTTTTTGTTGATGAATAATAATCTGCATCCATGTTTACGATTGCAGGTGGATTGTCTTTCAATTCTCTTTGTAATTCTGGTGTAAGGGAATCATCGAAATACCCTTCAATTAGCCTAACATTTTCTATCGGAAACCCTACTTCAGCAATTACACTGAGAACATCGTTTTTATTACAACTCATAGCACCCTTCCTCCAATCTTTACGTTCATCACCTTCTTGTGGCTCTGGTAACCCTTGAAAACTATCGAACCCAAAGACTTTAAACTGACTGATATCTTGGTCGAAGTCTTTACAAAATTTCTGAAGGGCCAATATATAAACTCTTATTGAGCCACCTGAAGCAACACCAAATTCATAGTAATTAAATCTTGGATAATGGTTGGCATTTGATACATGTTGCTCTTTTAAAGTACTGTAAAACCAGTTGAATAAATTATCTCGCTTTTGGTACTGAAAAGCTAGTAGACCGACCGTCCGCTCTAGAAAGCTTTCGATGATTACTCTAATTTTATATAAATCTCCACTTTTTAATCTTTGTATAATATGTTTCATAGGTTTATGATTTCAATATTATTACACACTGGTTCAAAAACACGAAGCGTGCATCTTGAATTTGGATAATGCTGACTAAATACGTACTCGTAATTATTTATCTAGTTTTGAAGGATTTTTGAGTGCGTAAAAATAGTAAGGAGAATACCTACCAACAACAAATGAGGACAATTGTTTCTTGAGCAAACGATAATTTAACCCTGGATTTCTCCAATCCAAATGGTACTCTCCAACTATTTTTTGAATAGATAAATTATTAATATCATCTTTACAGATCTCAAACTCAGATCCTTCAACATCAATTTTCATAAAGTCAACGTGTGAAATATTGCACTCTCTAAAAACAGTGGGCAAATCCTTGACCTCAATTGAGACATCGCCTGATTTTGATACAGAATGCCCGCCAGTATTTAGATTATCTGTATTAAAATATAACATTCTATTTTCAGAGTAAATTCCAAAGTTAAAAGGAGTAATTTCTGTCTCCAGTTTATTTAACTTTATATTTTCAAGTAAAACACTAAAGTTTCTTTTGTCTGGTTCGAAAGCATACACTTTTGCACCCATCTTTGCAGCAATTATTGAAAACCCGCCAATATGTGCACCTATATCTAATACTATATCCCCTTCTTCAATTTTCAAAAAATTCTTTTGCTGATAATCATCAAACACACAGGCCTCAAGCGCAGATGCGTAGTCTTCAGGGGCACAACGTAAGGTAATATCTTTGATGCGTAGTAAATTATTATCATAACTTATTACAACCTTTCTCTTTGCGAAGTAAGTTTTGATTGAGATCAAGTAGCCATAGTATTTATTTCTAATGAAAAGAATACCGATATACAATCTATCTTTTAGATTTTTTTTATACTGCATAATTTATAATTATTTCATAATTGACCTGATTATCCTAATACACTAATCTTTCTTGATAAGATCAAACATCTTTTATATGAAATGTCAATACTACTATCGGTGCAGATAATAGTTGTATGTACTATAATAAGTACCACTTTAATAAGTATGTAACTAATAAATGAAATACCTCATACTCGGCTCATCAGGACAAGTCGGCGAAGGACTTACTGAATATATTAAAAAGATTGGTCATGAAGTGATCGAATTCGATATCATACGCACACCAGAAGAAGACCTGCGAATTTACAATAATCCCCTACTCGACAAAGCAGTCGAAGAGGCTGATTTCGTTTTCTTCCTCGCATTCGATGTAGGTGGTGCGCGCTATCTAAAAAAATATCAAGAGACATTTGATTTCATTACCAATAACCAACGACTTATGTCAGGTGCTTTTGAAGCCCTGCGTAAACATAAGAAGAAATTTATTTTTGCTTCGAGTCAGATGTCTAGTATGTCATTTTCAAACTATGGTGTACTTAAACATCTTGGCGAGCAACTGACACATACACTCGGTGGACATGTCGTAAAGTTTTGGAATGTATATGGTTTCGAAAGAGATCTTGAAAAATCTCACGTAATCACTGATTTGATTCTTAAGGCTCATAAGACTGGGAAAATAGATCTTATGACGAGCGGCCAAGAAGAACGACAGTTCCTCCATGTGGAAGATTGTTCACGATGTCTTGTGACTTTAGCTGAACGCTACGATGAACTTAATACAGAACAACCTCTCCATATCACCAACTTTGTATGGAGTAAGGTTATCGAAGTTGCAAATATTATTAGTGAACAATTCAACAATGTTCAAGTTATCCCTGCAACAGAATCAACAGCAGACGTTCAGCATGCGATTAAAAATGAGCCTTCACAACATATCCTTAGATTTTGGAAACCAGAGATTGATTTACGTACAGGTATCATCGACATCGTACGCCGTATGAAGGAACATAAGATGATTTAATTAATCACTTTTTAATATTCTAATATTATATATGTCACAAACTCCAATTAAAATCAGTACAATCACTCCATGTTTTCGCATGAAGCGATATCTCAAACTTTTTCTCGATGAACTCCCAAAGCAGACTTGTTTCAATGAATTGGAAATCGTACTTGATCATAATGAACCCGATGAAGAAGAGATTGCATGGGTAAAAGCCTTCCAAGAAAAATACCCGGGAAGAATCAAGCATATAATCACAAACCCCGTTGTCCCAATCGGAACATCTATGAATACATGTATTCGTGAAGCATCTGGAAAATACCTTACTATCTGGAACGTAGACGATCTTCGAACACCTGATTCAATTGAACTCCAAGTGAAAGCACTTGAAGAAAACAATGCGGATATCGCTTTTGGTGACTATGAAATTGTGCGCACATTTGCCCCTTCAGGAACTGTACGAGGCTCACTTGTTGCACATGCACATATTCCAGAATCTGAATTTACACGTTCTATGATTTTCGGACCATTCATCATGTTTAGAAAATCTGCGACTGAAAAAGCTGGCTTATTTGATGAACAACTTGTTTCCGGTGCAGACTATGATCTTTCAATCAGACTTGCCTTCAATGGAAAAGCAGTATGTGCTAAAGGCTTACTTGGGTACTACCTCAACGAAGGAAAAGGTGCGAGTACTCGTCCAAATTCAAAACAAAGACTTGACCGGACAGCAATCGAACTTCGATATGGAATCTTCGATAAAATTGATTATGATTTTGTCCCAGAGGCAACATCTCTCAAGCTTCACCATGTCATGGTAGACGGCGTACCAAATCTTATCGACCTCTACGTTCCAAACTACCGTGCGGTTATCAATGAACGTCTACAACTCTGGAAAACGAAAGGTCTACGTAAGTACGCAATCAAGAAGGTATTGCATGTGGAAAAAATTAAATTTGAGTTGAAAAAAATTGTGAAAAAAGGATTAGCAATCGTGCGAAAGTAAATCAAATACATTACACCTATATTGAATAGTGACACTTGCCCTAACATATACACAATATGAAAAAAATTGTCCTCCTCCCTACCAAAAACGAAGATTGGATAATTGATACTTTTCTGAAAAATGTCACTGCATGGGCAGATCTCGTGATTATCGCTGATCAATCTTCAATAGACTCGACACGAGATAAAATTAAGCAGTACAAAAATGTATTACTTATTGATAATCCATATATTGGTCATTCAAATAAAGTACGTTGGCTTTTGCGAGATACACTAGTTTCATATCTAAAAAATGAATTAGGCACTGAAGCAATTGCTGAATCGAGCACTAAAACTAGCACTGAACGAAGTATCTCCGATAATCATGTACTCGTCTTTTGTCTGGATGCTGACGAAATACTCACTCAACAAGCACTAGAATGGACCGAATCAGAAGCAAAAAAACATATAGAATCAAATCCTACTGAGAGCGAAATGCAATTTATTTACCCTTGGATACAGCTCTATCCTACTGCTACACAATACCGCACCGATGGTGTATGGAAAGAAAGTGCGCAGATGGCAGCATTTCTTTTTGATATCACAAAAGAAATTCCAGACTACAATCGAACTGAAGTAGTAAATGACCATACAACTAGAATTCCGACTATCTATACTTCTGGACCCGCATCAAAAGTACCCCTTTCCCCCACCACTGCGCTCACTGCCACATGTCCTCATCCATTGCTTCACCTACAGTTTCTTGCAATCAAACGCACACAATTGAAACAGGCTTGGTATATGTGCCAAGAACTAATCGCTGGGAAGAAAAACGTGAGACATATCAACCTACAATATGCTGAGGCAATACACTTCGCTCATATAAAACCAAAAACCCTCCATACATCATATTTAAAAGGGGTACAGATACCTCCAGCCGAGTACTTCAAAACAACAGACCGTCTTCGACTCGCCGATATTATTGAATTATTTATCTTTCATGGCATTACGACATTTGAAGCTCTGGATATTTGGCATATCCCAGAACTAAGAGCGCTTTTTATCGAAGAAGTAGGCCGAAAACCGAGATTAAAAAAGTATCCGATTTACACTCGTATTCTACATAAGTACGCCCCACGACCTTTCAAAAATATGTTAAAATGGGCCATGAAAATTACTCGAAACCGCTAACCATTTTTTCATGCAAAAAGATCTTCAAAGTTACCATGTTCATGATTCTGAGTATAGAGACAAAAAACTGAACAATTTACAAATTATTTCTGATCTCTATAAAAAATATGATGAAGAAAGGCAATTTGAGGTCACAGGGTTTGCTCGCGCTATAGAACGTACATCTCCCCTTCCTGAAACGCATATAGATGTAGGCTGTGGAGGAGGTTGGTTACTCCGAAAAACTGCGCCATTATTTAAGGAAGTAGTTGGAATAGAACCCTCTCTTGAAGCCATCAACTATGCCAAGACCCTTCTTTCTACTCAATTTCAAAATATCTCATTTATAAATGCGGAGATGCTTGAAGGTATCAAGTCTTGTTTCTCAAGAGGTAAATCATTTATAACAACTTCTATTGTACTTTCACACATTGATGATACCTATGTATCAGCCTTTTTAGATGAATTCAAATATTTCCCCGATGGATCAATTCTTTTTTTCGATGAAAGATATGGAAAAAATATTCAAAAAGATATGTGGCATATTCGCAGTAAAGCTTGGTGGGCAAGCCAACTTCCTGATTGGCAACTCACATTCTTTGATTTAAATAATACTGGGTACAAAAGTGGTATTTATGGAATAAAGATCGGAAAAGATAGCATTAAAGATGTTTATAAAATGAATCGCTTTCAAAAAATAGTTTGGGGTGTCCAAGGTAAAATACACACTCTCTTGTTCAAACTAAAAAAACTATTTATATCGAAAAAGTCATAATTTAATATTTAATGTCATCGACTCATAAACTATTTCTCAAATTACCTAAAGTATTTCGGAGGGTAATCACTATATACCTCGAGTATATTTGGCTATGGCGAAGTAAAAAAATGCTCAGCGAGATTGAGAAAAAACATTTTAAGGAACTTTCAAAAGTAAAACCACGGCAATGGAAGGAATGGGTAAATCAGCAGAGAGGTACGTCAAATACAATACAAAACAGAAAAGCCAGAATTCTGTTTTACCATATAAACGGCCTCAGTTTCGGTGGCACAGAAAAGTTTTTGCAGATTATTGCAAAACACCTTAATCCTGAAAAATATGAAGTCTGGTTTATGGCAGGCCCTCAAGATGAAAAGAGATCGAGACGTACGTATATCAATATGCCACATATTCATATTGTGGACTTTACATATGACTCAGTAGATAAACATTTACCATATACAGTACATGGGAGCACCCCTGACATAGCAGAAGTTATTTTGAATAATAAAATCGATCTTATTATCACTGCAACACCCGGTCATACTGTATCCCCTATCAATCTAGTGCGAAATATCCCGATAATCAATATAAATATTTTTGGTTCATTTACTGTTCAAAAAAATATCAAGAAAATAATAGGACTTTCTCATGAAGTTGTAGCGAGATCAAGTTTAGTAGCAAACCCTGACATACATGAAGTCATGTATATTCCATCGGAAACTCCACCTGATATGCATGTACAGGCAAAGGAAATGCGTACTACATTTGGTATTTTAGATTCAGATTTTGTATTTGGACGAATCGGGAGGCCGAGCGATGATATCTTTGACCCAATCGCACTCAATGCCTTTGCTTTATTGCAACATACATTCCCAGAAGTGAGTAAGTGCTGTCACTATATCATCATGGCCCCATCGCCACTCATGATTAAAAAAGTGAAAGAAGAAAATATTAAAAATGTGCACTTTTTAGATCCAAGTTCACGCGAAGAAGATGTGTTTACATTTCACCAAGCTATCGACGCACTAGCACATGCAAGACTCGATGGAGAAACATGTGGACTCAATATCGCTGAATCCATGCTTTGCAGTAAGCCGATACTTACCCATACTTCACATGTATGGAATGCACATCTCGAATACCTGGATGAATCTTTTGCTCGTATCACCAAAAAAGATGACTCCGAAGCATATATGCGACATATGCATGAATTTTATACTATCCACACAGAAAAGCCTGAAATTTGGGCACAAATGTCTCTGGCTGCACAAGATCGTGCTCGGTCATTATTTTTGATAGAATCAAGTATCACCAGATTTGAAACTTTTATACTTGAAGTGCTCAATGATGCACGAAAATAACAATATTTATTATGCGCCAATACCTCAAACATAATTTATCAAAAGACCATAAAGCACTTTTACTTCGAATCGAGCACTGGCTTAAATTGCTAACAAAACCAAAAGTAATAAAGGATTTATGGTTATACAAGAAAGCAGTTGAAACTGCACATGAAGAAAATGGTCTCGATCCTCGATTTTCAGTATCCTACAAAGACCTCTTCCCTGTTACCGGAGAAAATACTCCATATACGAGTTTCGATAGACATTATGTCTATCATACATCTTGGGCTGCACGAGTCGTAAAAGATATTGCTGCCAAAGAGCAATTGCATGGCAATACTGATTTTAGACATATAGATATTTCATCCACTTTGTATTTTTGTGGGATTGTATCAGCTTTTATACCAGTAGATTTTTATGATTATCGTCCTGCAGACCTCCGACTTGATAATCTCAATACCAAGCCTGGAGACCTCATGAATCTCCCCTTTGCAGATGCTAGTATCCGCTCTATTTCATGTATGCACACCATCGAGCATGTAGGCCTTGGTCGGTATGGTGACCCTATCGATGTCGATGGAGATATCAAAGCTATCAATGAACTCAAACGTGTAGTCGCAAAAGACGGCTCACTTATCATCGTCGTTCCAGTAGGGGTTCAAAAAATTGAATTTAATGCCCATCGAATTTATGAGCCGGCTCATATCCAGACATTGGTTTGTGAGTCTGGTGATTTTGAACTCGTAGAATACGCTTTCATCCCGGAAACAGACAAAGAAGGTGGTATCTTACGAAATGCTCACATTGTCCAAGGGAGTCAGGATCATTATGCTTGTGGATGTTTTTGGTTTAAAAAGATAAAATAATCTGAAGATTATCCCGACTTATAGTCACATATTTATCTTCATTATTGACCATCACCTCTATCATAAACCATTATGCAAAAAGTATATTTCCAACATCTCGATGCATTGCGCACATTAGCATTTATGGCAGTCTTTTATGCTCATAGTGCAACTATATTTATAGGAGCCAGTTTAGCTGATGGCTTTCCATTAAACATACTTAAAAAAACCTCTGTCTATGGCGCCTATGGTGTAAATTTCTTTTTCATTTTAAGTGGTTTTCTCATCACTTATCTCCTTCTTAAAGAACGAGCAGAATCCCCTAAAAAAACATTTTCAATTAAAGATTTCTACATCAAAAGAGTGCTCCGAATTTGGCCTGTATATTTTATTACTTTAGCTGTAGGTATCTTTATTTTGCCACTATTGATCCCAGAGAGTACCTATAGTGTCCTTCCGATGACCAACCCGCATATGACCCTCGAGGCAATCCTATACAACTTGTTCTTTGCAGGTAATTTTTATCAAGGCATGGGTATAGGCATCGCTTCCCTATCAGTTGGGATTTTATGGTCTGTAGCAGTTGAAGAACAATTCTATCTTGTTTGGCCTTGGATTGTGAAATACTGTACCCCACGAAGACTTGCGTTTGTGACCGCCTTCCTTATTACATGTTCATTGCTTTTCAAATTTTTGTGGGCAGAAGATCGATTGGCTAACTACTATCTTCCTTGGTCAGTCGGGATGGACCTTGGTCTCGGTGCACTACTTGGAATTAGTTATTTCTTGAAGAGAACTACATATATTATTAAAAGCAGTCTTGCGATTATCGGAGTCTGCCTTGGGTTAATCGGAATTGTTTGGGGTCTCGGAACAAGAACTGAAGTTGTCGAAATAATACGACTCGTGAAATCACTTGTCATCGATAGCATATTTGTACTCATACTTCTTTACTTTATCAATCGGATAAAGGGACATACCGGAATATTTGCACATGCACATAAAGCACTTACCTATCTTGGGAAGATTTCTTATGGTCTATACGCATACCATTCAATCTGTTTTATGCTCATAGTGAGTCTCTTTTATGAGATCGGCGTCATAGATCTTGTAGTTAGCAGAGCCGAATATTTCTTTGTCTTCGCTGTATCTCTCACATGTAGTATTTTAGCCGCTCAGGTCTCGTATCGTTATATCGAAAAACCAATTTTAGGCCTCAGAAAACGACTACTCACTTCTATGAAATAGATGGTATAATATGGCTTATATGTTTTACATTGGCCTTTCTGGAGGACTCGGAAATCAGATGTTTCAGTATGCTTTTGGTGTTGCAGCATCACTCGAGAGCGACATACCTCTTGCGCTTGATTTATATAATTTTGGCAAAGAGGGGCCAAAGTATACCCCACGGTCTTTTCAACTACATCATTTTAATATCCAAGCAAAGATTGCGAGCGAAATTGAATGCTCAAAATTTCATACTAAAAAAGCTTGGTTTGTACGGAAGATTAAAGACCGACTATTTCGCACAGAAGATCATGTATTTAACCCTAAGGCACTAAAGGTGAAACATAACCAGTACCTCCAAGGACTCTGGCAAAGTGAGAAATATTTTATTAAGTATGCTGATACAATCAGAAAAGAATTGTCTCTAAAAGAACCTTTTGGGATGGAGGCCTTGGCAGTTGCCAATCAGATATTAGAGTTAAAGAAAAAAGGTATAACCCCTGTGCTTGTTCATGTACGACGCGGTGATTTTGTAACAAACGCCGCCTCACTTTCACTTCTTGGTGTCCTTGGTGAATCTTACTTTACGCAAGGTGTCGAACATATTTATCATAAACTCAAAGAAAGTCATCCCGAGACAAAATTGCATCTTTTTATTGCATCTGAAGACACTGCATGGGTAGAAAAAAATGTGAAGTTTCATCACCCAGTAACCTATATCAGCCGGCCTGGTATTTATGATTTTGAAGAACTAATTCTTATGTCACATTGTGATCATTTTGTAATATCAAATTCAACATTTAGCTGGTGGTCTGCATGGCTCTCTACCTCAGAAAACAAAATTGTTATTGCTCCAAAAGTATGGATGCAAGGTAATCCAAATGTCAAAACAGATGACCTCATCCCCGCATCTTGGCATCGCATTTAACCTTGTATAGACTTCACATATGACTAATCCACTGATAAACAAATCACCAATATTGAGTATCATCCTGCCTGCTTACAATGCAGCAACATATATTGCTGAGACTATTGAGAGTGTATTACATCAAGATTATACAAACTTTGAATTACTTATTATCGATGATGGTTCAACTGATACTACCGCACAAGTGGTGCACCCATTTACTTCTGACCAAAGAGTTATATATATAAAAAACGAATATAATATAGGACTCATACAAACGCTGAATAAAGGCATATCCTTGGCAAAAGGTAAATACATTGGACGCATTGATGCAGATGATATCTGGCACAATCCACATAAAATAAGTATGCAAATGGAATATTTTGATATTCACCCCGATACCGTACTTCTAGGAACAAGTGCCATCGCCATAGATCAAGATGGCACAGAACTATTTGATATGAACTATATCTCAGGTGAAAGAACAATTAGAAATAGGCTTTTATCAGGCAATCAATTTATTCACCCGAGTGTTATCTTTTCAAAAGAAATTGCACTTGGTTCAGGAGGTTTTCTGCCTGAAGATATATATGTTGAGGACTACGGCCTATGGCTTAGGATGGGCACACTCGGCCATATAGACAATATTGCTTTGCCACTTATGAAATACCGCATACACGGATCTGGTGTTTCTCAAAAAAATGCAGTCTTACAGACAAGACAGAGCTTAATGGTTACCAAACCATTTAAGTATTTATATGGTGGATACTGGAAAGGTAGGATTAAATGGCATATCAAACTATTTGTACTACAACTAAAAGGCTTACGTTTTATAAACGCAATTAAAAATACTATTCGAAGATTTGTTTAAGCGTGTTGATATCCACTTCTTTATCTTTGATATCTTTTGAGGACTGTGACGGTTGTTGGGCTTGATTCTTTGTAGACTCTGATGTTTGTGTTTGTATAGATTCATGTGACGCATGAGGCGTATGGGATACATGTTGTGTGTGAACATGCTTTATCTGGTTGGTATTAGAGTGCTCTGACACATGCACTGACTCATTCTTTTTTACACTGGACACTTCCACCGTCTGTGATTCTTGTTGACCACTTTTAATACTTGTTTCGCCCAATAGACCAAGCAATGCTTCTTTAAGCGCCATAACATTTTGAGGCTTTGCTTCCTTTTCTTTATTTCTATCTCTTTGTTCTTCTTCTTTTTTATCTTTTAAATAATTGAGAGAGATAGCATTTCTAAGCTCAGTTTCTCGATCAAGATCTTCTTGCTTTGGTTTTGTACCATATTCCCTTCGATCGCGCTCTGCATCCCTGATTGCATTTCGAAATGCAAAATTGTTCTCGTTTTTACCTTTCTCTTTTGCCATATCTCTATTGTCACGTTGCAGCATACTCCCTTGATCCTTCTTGTGAGTCTCTGGGGATTCATTTCGTCTATTACGGTCACTATCCCCACCCTCACGTCGTCCGGTGTTGCCACCTCCATCCCGAGATTTTTCACGGCCCTGACCTTGCTCAGATGACATAAATCCTGTTTTATGAGTCATGTTTCTAGGCTCTTTTGAATCCGGGTGGCCATATTCAGCCTTATTTCTCTGTTCATTGTGACTCTGTCCTGAATTACCTTGCCCAAAACTCCCTTGCCTTGAAGCATTATAGTTTGAGGAACCTTGATCTGATGGACTATGCCCTAAAGGAATTCGCCCACCTGGACCTTGTCCCACAGGACTCTGCCCTACTGGCTTAATCTTCTCTATATGCCAACGTCGAATTTCATCTTCAATCTCAATACGGCCTTTAGCGAATTGTTCACGTGAGGCATCGATAATCTCCTGTACATACATACGTTCTGGTCGAGGAATCGGTGGCATACCTTTAGCTGAAAATGGAGTTGATGTAACACCGTCAATCATAAGTTTAAGGTACATCTGATATTGTTGTAGATTTACAATATCTTCTGCGCTAAACTGAGGTGCAAATTCTTTTTGGAAAATATCTGCATCATAGGCACCAACTCTAAAGATTGCCATGGTACCAACGTTTCCAAACACTGCAGCGCGCACTTCTTCTGTCATCTGTTCCACGTATTGGTGTGCGATAGTCAAATTCAATTTATACTTTCTGGCTTCTGACAAAATATCAGCAAAGCTTTCATTGGCAAATGACTGGAACTCATCTACATAGAGATAAAATTGTGATGATTTCTTGAGCTCAGCTTCACTGAGATCTGCACGTGACATAGCCGCCAAATAAATCTTAGTAATAATCATCGCACCAAGCAGATTGGCATTTCCTTCACCGACTCTTCCTTTTGAGAGGTTTACGATAAAGATCTTTTTATCGTCCATGATTTTTCGGATATCAAATGATGAATTGCTTTGCCCGATGATATTTCTCACAAGCGGATTAGCTACGAACTGGCCCACTTTGTTTTGGATCGCAGGGGCGGCTTCTGCAGCAAACTTATCAGTATACTTTGCATATTCTTCTGTCCAAAATGCTTTTACTGAAGGATCTGAAATATTATTGACGATTGTATTACGGAAATCTTTGTCTACAAGCATACGGTTTACACCAAGGAGTGTGGAACCAGGATATTCGAGAAGTGCCAAAAGAATATTTGTCAAAATATATTCCATACGAGCAGACCAGGCATCTACCCAAATCTTTTTGAAAGCAGACATAAGGCCGTTTGCAACGAGATGTCTTCGGTCGGCACCTACATCTTCGAGTACATTGAAAGATATTGGATAATCTAAATCAAACGGAGCGAAATACACCACATCTTTAATACGATGCTCCGGAATATATTCGAGTAATAAGTCAGCAGACTTTCCGTGAGGATCAATAAACGCCAACCCTTCCCCATTCATAATATCTTGTACAGCAAGGTTTTCGAGTAAAGTTGACTTACCCATACCTGTCTTTCCAATAACATACATATGTCGAGAACGGTCTTTCTTTTTAATACCAAATCGCAGCCGCTTATTGCGGGCATCTGTCTCACCAAAATATGTTACGCGTTCTTCATCATTCATAATATTCGCGAATCAAACTGTATCTAGTATAGCAAATCCTTGCTTGCCATGATACAAGAACGTTTATATCGAAAGTGTCCCACCTGGAGTATAGGTATTTGAAGCATCCCAAAGCATCCAGCTTGTGAGTCCAACATCATATGTTGCTTGTACTTGCTTACGAACCATGTCAGCCGTATAGGTTGCTCCGAGATTGAAATCTTGTAACCAAGGTCTGAGCTTCAATGGATTGAGTTCGATTGCATTTAACTTTGCCACCCCACCTTTCATAGCATGTGAAATAATTTGATACGGCGAAGCTGCAGGATTAGAAATCCCGATGAAGTTTTTTGGATAATGCGATGGATATACCATGGGTCCAATAAAATCTACATACGGGGCAGCGCGCTCAAGAACCTGACCGATACCGAGGTCATCTGTATTATTGGTTACCATACCAAATAAATCTGCTGAAGTAACAATTCTTGGTGCATTTTCAATTGTTGTTTGCACCCTTGTCCCATCGAGTGAAATATCTGCTTTTCGTGCTGAACTTGCTGTTATACCTAGACCATATTGAGATACCAACTCATCGAAAGCAGGATCTTTTGCTGGATAGTAGGCTGCAGTATTTGTTGCGGTCTTCTGTGTATTCTTTATTGCACCTATTGCTTTACCTCCTCGCAAAGAAATATCAAGATGAGCAAAAAAACCTTCCAAAACCTCTTGTTTATTTTTTGTACCTGAAACTGGGAAACTAATATCAATCATATTCCCATCTGAAGGATACCGAATATAATCAAAATTGATTTCATCAAAACCACGACTATGTGCATCTTTTGCAATTGCTACATTGTAATCCCACACTTTTTCTGACCCTGCATCCATCCATGAAATACCATTTCTGTCTTTCCAAATTCCTCCATCTGTTTTGCGTTTTACTGCTTGATCTGGCCAAGCTTTTACGGCACAAGGGTCTTGAAATACAGCCACACGTCCGATTACATAGATATTTTTATCATGGAGTTCGTCTATAAAGGTGTCTATGTCTTTAATGCGCTCATCTATACAGCCGATTCCTTGAAGTGCAGGGTCAGAAGGCATATAAGAAATCATGCCCGTATAATCCTTTATATCGAGTACTACTGCATTGACCTCAGTGGCTTCTATTTGAGCAATGATCTTATCCCTCAAACTCTTTGTACCACCTACCCAACTAGAGATATATACTGCTTTTACCGCCTTTGGAGTAGTGACATGCACCATCTGTGGTCCAATAACTTCTGTGCTCGTTCCTAATACTTTTTCTTCTACCCCAGAAGATTTTTCTCCACCTTCAATTTTTCTCATATTTGAGACAGTGTGCGGCATAAATAAACCGACAATTAAAAATGAGGCTAAAGCAAAAATAATGCCAATCAGAATGTATTTTGCATACACACTTTTATTTGATGAATGAGGCATGTATGACATGTATTATACCTCTTTACCTATTTAACACCAGGAACAATAATTGCAAATTCACCTTTTTCTTTATGAGGATCATCTTGCATGCGCTCTAGAAGTTCACTCGGTAGCCCTTCAATGATTTCTTCAAATGCTTTTGTCAGTTCACGCCCGATAACAATCTTTCGCTCCGCACCAGATAATTCAATCATATGCGCGGCTATCGAAGTAAGGGCTTTTTGGATTCTATGCGTCGATTCATAGCAAATAGTCGCACGCCCCGATATAACCATATCTTTTATCATGGTCTCCCGCCCTTTTTTATGTGGTAAAAAGCCAAGAAATATAAATTCGTCTATAGGTACACCTGCAACACTCACAAGTGCAGTGAGTGCACTTGGACCTGGTATCGGCGAGATGGTCACTTGTGGCAGACGAGTACGTACCTCATGGACAAGCAAAGAGCTCGGATCTGATATACCTGGAGTACCACAATCGGTAACATAAGCAATACTCTGTCCTCCTTCAAGAATATTAATCATATGATCGATGCGTCCATGTCCGCTCTGGGCATGAAAACTCTCTGTTCTATTTTTAATTTTGTAGTGCTGCAATAGCTTTTGGGTCTGTCTTGTATCCTCACAAAATACATAATCAACTTCTTGCAGGATCCTAATTGCACGAAATGTCATGTCTTCCAAATTACCGATTGGTGTTGCGACTATATATAAATGCGAATTTGATTCTGACATGTTTTATATTGAGATATGACTCGATTAAATGTGAATACTATTCATAAGATACCTCCACACTTTCAAAGCCGGATTTTGTAATTACGATATGATCAAGAATACGAATACCTAAAATCTTACCCGCATCAATCAATTGCAATGTAATAACCTTATCACTTTCACTTGGAGTACTGATGCTTGAAGGATGGTTATGTGCCAGGATAATAGCCGCTGCACCATACTCAAGAGCAGGACGAAATACTTCTCTCGGGTGAACTATGTTTGAATTGAGCGTACCGATAGATATGACTTCATCGTGGATAATACGATTGTGTGTATCAAGATAGATACCTCTCAATTGCTCTTTTGGCAGTGAGTGCATATCTTTGAGATAGGTATACACATCTTGTGCGTTTCGCATCACCTGCAAACCAAATTCATTTTTCTTATATAATCTACGGCCAATTTCACTACAAGCCACTATCTGACAAGCTTTGCCTACAGGTATACCAAGATGCTCAGCCATGATTTTGGGATCAAGCTGAGATACAAGAGCGCTATGTCCATACTCCCTTACTACTCTTTTTGAAATAGACAATACGTCTTCAGATTTCGTGCCAATTTGAAGTACTACAGCAATAAGTTCTTGTAGTGAGAGTGCTCCCACCCCTTGATCTACCAGTTTTTCTCGAGGCTTGTCTTCTTGGGGTAAATCTCGCAACTTCAAAGGATACTCTCTGACCTTGGTCGCAGTATCAGGAGTTACAAGAGTAGTATTTCGAGTATATATAGCCCCTGCTGGAGAGGTGTCAGTATTAAAAACGATATCAGTATCGCTAAATGTGTATGGTGTTGGCATATGTTTCATTTGCAGCAATTATATCATGTCGAGATGAATTAAAAATGAAGAAAAGTAACGATTTTAGATGAATAGATACAACTCCTGCTTCTACATTTAGAGTTGAATATCAGTAAAAATCATTGGCTTCTGCATATCCAATATCACTCGAGCAGGCATTTCTTCATAAGACACTTTTTCATCGAGTGCTTTTTTTAAAGCATCAACTTTATTTTGCCCAGTAATATAAAAAATCGGATACTGCACTTTTTTCATGAATGAAAGTGTTGTTGTGACACGAAGAGGAAAATCTGCTGTAGAACGCTTATCATCTGTGATTGCAATATATGTATCTTCTGTATTGAATTTCTTATTGAATTCTTCGCCTTGATATACACCAGGAATAATGCCCGCAGTATGTCCATCTGCACCCATGCCATATAAACCAATAATTATTCCTTTAGGAAAATCTTTCATCCATTCTTTGATGTTTTTTTCGAACCGTGCAGCATGCCCTTCTACCGTATCCCCTTCCCAAACAGATGTATTGATACAGAATGCATCAATCTGAATTAATTCATTATAAAACGATGTAGTTTGAAGAGTATCAAAATTATTGTCTCCAATATCATCTGTGAATCGTTCATCTGTAACTGTCACTGTAATTTGATCATGAAGATATTCTGGTTTTATATAATCGAGCACTTTAACTGAAGAGCCTCCAGCAAGAAGCAGAAGGATGGGCTTATCGATATGGAGTGCCAATATATCACTTATATACTTACCTGTTTCTTCAGCAGTGTTTTGAGGCGTATAGACAATATTTGATTGAGGTAATGTCATATATATTTGTGA
>JBJOQZ010000054.1:0-3077 GCA_046049705.1 Candidatus Parcubacteria bacterium
TCTATTTTCAATTCACTTGCATATGATAATCCATTGCGATCATTTCATCCAAAAGAGGGTTATGTCTATCTCAAATCTGCTCTCAGTAGTATTTCGCATATCAAAAAAGCCGGACTCACTCCAGATGAATTTGAACTATTGGTTATCGATAATCAAGAAGGTATACAAGCTATCGAATTACATATCTTGCCGACACTTGAAAAAAGGCTTGGAAAACAATCTATTGAAGAGGTGGCGGATATGGTTGCAAGAGTGACTGATATATGTGCAACTACTGCCAAGAAAAGACGCGCAGATTGTATTTCAAAACTCGATGAAAAGACAAAAGACGGAACGGTCTCGCAGGGTACAACACCAGAAGGTATAAAACATATTTTCTCTTTGTATAAACCTATTGAAGAGGCGGTGATTTTGTCACTGACGGAGGCGATAGCGGCAGCGCGAGAGACTGGTAAAAACGATGCTATTAGTAATTGGAAAAAGAAGTGGTTAAGAAAAGATGAAAATGGAAATACTATTTTCCGCGATCGAGCACATGAAGATAAAATGCTTTCATTGGCACAGATCTATAGATCGTATCAAAAGACATTGTATCAACATGGCTACTTTGACTTTGACGATATGATTCTCGATGTCATAAAAGTTCTCTATGAAAAGCCTGAACTTCGATATATGTTGCAGGAACAATATCAGTATGTATTAGTTGATGAATTTCAAGATACCAACAATGCGCAGATGCGCATCCTGACATTGCTCACTGAATCTGAGGTACACAATGGCCGACCAAATATCATGGTGGTAGGAGACGATGATCAGGCTATATATAAATTCCAAGGTGCAGAGCTTTCAAATATTCTTGATTTTCAGCATCGATATCAAGATGTTTCTTTGGTAAGTCTTGTGCGAAACTATCGTTCGACACAAGCTATTTTGGATATGGCAATGCAGATTATTCGAAAAGGTGAGAAGCGATTGGAAAACTTGATTCCAGATCTATCGAAGCAACTTGTAGCAAGTGGAGTTTTTGAAAAAGGACATATAGAGTATGTCTCACTAGAAACTTCGCTTCATGAATATACGTATGTGGCACATACGATCAGTAGTTTGATTAAGCAAGAGGGAATTGATCCAAAAGAAATTGCAGTGATTGCACGTAAGCATGGCCAATTGGAGTCTCTTGTACCACATATGCGAAAAGCAGGTATTCCAATCAAATATGAGCGTGAACAAAATGTTTTTGATGAGCCTCATATCCATGAATTGATTACTATTGCTCGATATGTTTCTTCGCTCGTCTCTGCTTTTAATTATACAAGTCCGCAAGAAGAGCTTATGCCCGAAATACTATCCTATGCCTTTTGGGATATACCGCGGATAGAGATTTGGCGCATATCGCTCGCTGCAAGTCGACAACAAAAGACCTGGCTCGAAGTCATGCTTGAAAGTGAGTCTTCAAAAGTCCGTCAGGTAGCAGAGTTCTTGGTCGATCTTGCTGGTGAAGCACCTAGCGCACCTCTTGAGCGTATGCTCGATAGGATTATCGGCGCACATATCTCGCTTACAGCAGAAGGCGATGACGTAGACCAGATTAATCTTTTAGATTCGAATTCAAATAAGCTTTCTCAATCAAAAACTTCTGCATCGACTTCTACGAAAACTTTTGTCAGTCCATTTCGTCAATTTTATTTTTCAAAAGATAAATTTTCGCATGCACGATCAGAATATTTGATTTTCCTTTCAAGTCTTCGTGTATTCGTGCAAGCGCTTCGAGATTTTAGTGGTATATATAGTGTGGAGCACATTGATACGTCCGGAGGCGAAGCGGCGACCGGTATATTGCGTCTGATTGACCTTGTACAATTTGTAGATATGTATCAGAAAAATGGATTAAGGCTCAATGACCGAAGTCCATTTATCACCGCTCGAAATGCAGTGGAGCTCATGTCTGCACATGCTTCAAAAGGTTTGGAATATAAAGCTGTTTTTGTACTATCTTGCCAAGATGATGTCTGGGCTGGTAAAGGAAGGATAAATAAAATCAGTTTTCCAATGAATGTGGCTATCGAGCCAGCAGGGGAAAATGAAGATGATCAGCTCAGGCTTTTCTATGTAGCCCTTACTCGTGCAAAAGAGAGGTTATATCTCACAGCGCACCAAATCAAAGAGAGTGGAAAACCTGCTCAAGATTTGCGATTCTTAGTTGGAGTTCAAGAACCTGATATGTCCAAAACGGCTTCTGAAGAAGATGTTTTGATTACACCTGAAGTTCTGGAAACAACTGCTTTGCAATACAGAACAGCAAGCTTTATCGATAGTGAAGAGATGTTGCTTCATAGTATTCTTGAACAATATTCACTTTCAGTAACGCATCTCAATAATTTTATCAATATTCCAAAAGGTGGTCCTGCATATTTCCTAGAGCAAAATATCTTACGATTCCCTCAGAGTAAAAATATTTCAGGTGCATATGGGTCTGCCATTCACAATACATTGGAGTATATTACACATACATTGAAAGATACAAAGAAATTACCTAGTACAGATGCTATAACCACAACATATACGACATTTTTAAAGAAACAAAAATTACATCCATCTGATTTTACATTGCTCAATGAACGAGGGGTGCATGCACTCACTTGTTTTATAACAGAAAAGTCAGGAGAGTTCAGCTCAGAAGATATCCCAGAAATGGATTTTGGTCGCGATCATATTGTTATTGATACTGTGAAAGATGCAACTGGGGCCGATCGCCCTGTGCGAATTACGGGAAAGATAGACAAGGTCAGTATTCAAGATGATACAGTTGTGGTGCATGATTATAAAACTGGAGGAGTTATTTCATCACTTATTGAACCTGCTGCAGATGAAGCTGAAAAAGCATTGTTCTATAGTAATCAATTGAAATTTTATAAACTATTGATTGCACAAGCGCCGCATACAGAAAAGTATAGATATCTGAAAGGGAAAAGAGTAGATCTAGGTGTCATTGATTTCATCGAACCAGTTGGTAAAAAACAAGAGGTGGTCAGCACTTCATCGCCTTTAATTGATGAAGATATTGAGCGATTGAAAGT
>JBJOQZ010000055.1:0-2856 GCA_046049705.1 Candidatus Parcubacteria bacterium
GTTTATACCTTTATTTTTAGCATGTTATTGACAAAAGGTCAAGCGACGGGGATAATTTGTTAGTTTTGTCAAGGGTATGTCCAGAGTGTTCTAATATAAGGCTCATATACTAGGCCTGGAAGGACTTGAAGACCAAGTTAATAATTTTGCAGGGCACAAAGATCACCCGATCAGGTGACTTATCCCCAATTCGAGACTGAATCTCAGGTAATCCGAGTGCTTTTTTGAGTACCCCTCCTTCGATTTTTGCCTCCTCAGCACCCATTAGAATATTTGCTCGTACCTTGCCATTAATTTGCACTACAATATTGACCTCATCATCGACAAGGTATTTTTTATTGTATGTCGGCCATGGTGCTAGATACACACTCTGAACTTGACCTTTCTTTGTTGCAGCAGGCAAATTTGACCAAATTTCATCTGCCATATGCGGTGCAAATGGAGCAATAAGTGTGATCAATGTCTTATATGTCTCATGCGATACTCTCTCCTGCTTTTCAAGTGTATTGAGAAGAATCATGAGCGAAGAAACTGCGGTATTGAGTGAAAAACTCTCAATATCTTCAGTCACTTTCTTTATTGTTTTATGAAGTGTTACCAAGATAGATTTTGGATCAATATACTTTTCAGTCTCAAGAGCCACTTTTTCATGGAGTCTCCAAACTCTTTCAAGAAATCGGCGTGAACCAATCATATTGTCCGTACTCCAAGCAATCCCTTGATCAAAAGGTCCCATAAACATCTCATAGACACGCAATGTATCTGCACCGTACAATTTGACAATATCATCTGGATTTACAACATTTCCATATCTTTTACTCATCTTGCGACCATCTTCTGCAGCAATCAAGCCTTGGTTTTTGAGTTGCATAAATGGCTCTTTGGTCGAAACCACCCCGATGTCATGGAGGAATTTATGCCAGAACCGCGCATAGATAAGGTGACGAGTCGCATGTTCTGCTCCACCGACATACATATCTACAGGTTGCCAAGCCTTTTCTTTTTTAGGATCAATAAGTTTCGATTTGTTTTTTGGATCGATGTATCGGAGGTAGTACCAACAAGAGCCTGCCCATTGAGGCATGGTATTTGTTTCGCGCTTTGCGGGACCCTTACACTTTGGACACTTTGTATTGACCCAACTCGAAATCGCAGCGAGTGGTGATTCGCCTGTGCCAGTTGGTTCATATGACTTTACATTTGGAAGTTTGAGTGGGAGCTCTTTTTCTGGAAGGGGTACGACTCCACACTTCGCACAATGCACAAGCGGAATCGGTTCACCCCAGTATCGCTGACGTGAAAACACCCAGTCACGAAGTTTGTACTTCACCACCATCTTTCCTTTGGCTTTTTTGACGATGGCTTTGAGGGCATCTGAGGCGTTTTGACCGTCGAATTCAGCAGAGTTAGTCAATACACCGTCTCCAGTATGAATTTGCGTCTTACCATTCATCCTATCCATAACAAAGTCTATCTCAACATGTGTTATTGACTGGCTATTTATGCCTTTTGGATCAAGCCAGACAACCTCATGAATATTTTTTTCTTCGACAGAGACTTCGTTTTTTTCTTCATTCTCTAATTCGAACAAAACATGCCATGAATGAGAAACTCTATTCACCTCTTTATGAGCTGCATAATATTCAGTTTGAATCGGACCAGATATGACTTTTTTAAATTTTAGATTCTTGTATCCAGTTTCTTCTGTGATTTCACGTCTTGCGGCAACTTCCGGAGACTCATCACCATCAATGCCACCGACAACAAAAGTGGTCCAAGGTTGTTCTTTCCATTTTAAACCAAGATATTTTTTCTGAAACGGATTCCATACAATTCCAAGAATATTTTTTCTTACCACAACAGGTTTTCCTGCTACATGTGGATTTTTATGATCAACAAAACGCGGAATTACGACTTCAGTAACTGGCAACTCATACTTCTTCGCAAACATAAAATCTCGCTCATCATGAGCTGGTACTGCCATGACTGCACCTGTACCGTAATCTGCAAGTACATAATCCGCTACCCATACCGGAAGTTCTGCACCGGTAATCGGATGCATTACCACAACACCTTTAAGTTCAACTCCAGTTTTTTCCTTACCCTCTGCAGTTCGCTCAATTACAGTACGAGTTTTTGCTTCTTTGATATAGGCATCAACTTCAGTACTATTTGATATCACCTTCTTTTGTTTCCATGTATCGACGATATGAGATTCTGGAGCAAGAACGATATATGTCACTCCATACAAGGTATCTGCTCTTGTTGTAAAGACAGTGACCGAGTCGAGTGCTTCACCTGTGACAGCCTTGGTTTTAAACGACAATTCGGCACCCTCACTTCGCCCAATCCAATTTCTCTGAGATTCTTTGATTGATTCAGGCCATTTGAGTTTTGGGGTGTCCAAATCTTTAAGCAATCGATCTGCATAGTCAGTGATACGAATTACCCATTGTCGTATTGGTTTTTTTTCGACAACAGAACCGCAACGCTCACATTTTCCATCTTCAAGATCTTCATTTGCAAGACCAGTTTTACATGATGGACACCAGTTAATTGGCTCATGACTTTCATACGTCAATCCCTTTTTATGCATTTGCAAAAATGCCCACTGCGTCCACTTATAGTATTCCGGATCAGTTGTATTTACTTCGCGTGACCAATCATAATTAAAACCAAGAATAGAAAGTTGTTCTTTGTATCGCGCAACATTTTTCTTGACCGCAATACTTGGATGAATTTTATTTTTGATCGCAAATTCTTCTGCAGGTAACCCAAAAGCATCCCATCCCATCGGATGAAGTACATCATATCCATTCATCTTTTTAAAACGAGAATAGATATCTGTAGCAATAT
>JBJOQZ010000056.1:0-5577 GCA_046049705.1 Candidatus Parcubacteria bacterium
CCTGGTTCAGTTCTTGATGTAACCACTCTTCGCTCGCTCACTCAAACAGAACTTGCTTCAGTTTTGCCTAGTATTCGTGTCATTTCGCGTGTGACACCATCTGATAAGCAGATGTTGGTCAAAGCCTTTCAAGAGGCAGGTGAAGTTGTGGCCATGACCGGTGACGGGATAAATGATGCGCCATCGATAAAAGCAGCTGATGTAGGTATTGCTATGGGGTCAGGTACTGAAGTATCACGAAGTGTCGCCGATGTCGTCTTACTCGATGATAATTTTGAGACCATCGTCGCTGCTGTCGAAGAGGGAAGGCAGATTATGAAAAATATTCGCAAGGCATTGGTATACTTATTATCAAATGTGGCTGACGGTATCATCTTAATCGGTGGCGCAGTCTTGATAGGTGTGCCACTTCCGATCAATGCTTTGCAAATGCTTTGGGTCAATTTTTTCTCCGACAGTTTTCCTGCACTCGCGTTTGCATTTGAAAAAGAAAAGAATGTTTTTCTTGAAGGATCTGTAGATAGGAGTAAGGGATTGTTCACGCCGATTATGAAATTTTTAGTTGGAGTAATTGGACTGATCACAAGTCTTTTCTTGTTCATTGTATATATGGTTTTAATTCGATTTGGATTTGATATGCAAATAGTACAAACGTTTATTTTTGCTGCTTTTGGTACATATACGTTGTTCGTGGCATTATCGGTACGAAGTCTTGAACAAAGTATTTTTAAATATTCTTTCATTTCTAATCCACAGATGCTGTATGGGGTTGGAATTGGTTTTATCCTAATGATTATTGCTGTATATCATCCAGTACTCCAATCTATTCTTGGCACAGTCTCGCTTCCACCGGTATGGCTTGGAGGGGTATTGCTGGTTGGTATCACAAATATCTTACTCGTGGAGACATCTAAGTGGTTATATCGAAAATGGAGATAATGGTATACTTGATGTCATATGACTACTCAATTATCTAAAAATATATCTGAAAATCAATGCGTATTTTGTGGGATTGTCGCACACAATATCCCGCATCATGAAATTATTTGGCAAGACGATATGTATCTTGCATTTATGGATGCTTTGCCATTAAAACGTGGTCATGTTTTGGTTATTCCGAAACAACACATTGAGCATGTTCTTGATATGTCTGAAGATATATACGATGGTCTCATGAAAGCGGCACGAAAGATTGCCGCACCGCTCAAAGAATTACTCGGAGCAGAATATCTTTGTTTTGTGATTGAAGGGAGAAGTGTTCCACATGTCCATGTACACTTGATTCCACTTCAAAAAGGCGAAAGTTTGGGTCTAAGAGAACCAATTGAAAGCACAGTGGAAGATAGGGCTATGATTGCTGTTCAATTAGGTTCACTGGTAAGGTAGTGGATTTTGAGTAAAAGGCGTGTAGGTGCGGTACTTGACAGAAATATTTTATGTACTATAGTTGTGACACTGAATAGTTCCTTACATAAAAGCACATCGTCGTGCCGGGTAACCCCTTGGGGGGTTGCTCATGTTTACTGTTTGGTGCAAACATACAACCGTAATCCAGTCATGTCCACTACTACAACAATGAGCGCTGCCGAAAGTGCAGCGCATGACGCCCTCAAGCTCACACTTGAACCACTCGCCGCCCTGTTTGGTGGCAATACCGTTCTCGACATCCTCGCCAATCCAGGGCTCGTCCCTGAGGCGCTGGTTCAAGAACAGTTCGTCGGAGTCAAGTCGCCACAAGGACCTGAGGGTGCCGAACCAAAACTTCTCGGCTCACTCTCGACGGGGCTCCAAGCCCTCTTTGCATCAATTGGCCAGGCGGCCAAGTTGCTGCATAAAGCTACTACCGCCTTCGAAACCTTTCACACGGAACATCAGAAGCGGCATGATCACAATGCCGTTGATGAACTCTACTCTGCAATGGGTACCAGTGAATCGGAAGAAGTGGGTGATGAAGAAGGCGGCGAAGAGTCTGTTGACCAAGGGTGTGTTGCAGTAAATGCAGCGCACGCTACCCTACGCGGATTTGCCGAAATCCTCGACCGCCGCCGCCAGGTGTTCTGGGGGCTGATCAATGATCGGTTCCCTGATGCCGGCAATATGAGTATCACTGCTGCAAGAACAGTGGTGGAAACGGCCGCGAAATCCGATGGGTCAGATCTGGTAAGCCAACTCCCTCCTGGGCTCGCTGAAGCGCTGATGGGAGGTGGTGTCCTCGGGGGTCTGGTCGAAGTGAAAATCGGCAGTAAAGGCTCAGGGGGCCCCTTAGGTGGTCTGCTTGGGAACCTCAGCGGGCTCCTCCGCCGCCGACGCGGTGGCCCTGGTGGCCCCAACTAAGAAGTCAGCCAGGTTCAAATCCTGACTGCGACTGCTCGTTCTCCTTGTGGGAACGAGCGGTTTTTTTTATTATATTTTTTTCAAATACCAACTCTATGTTTATGTTTCAAAGCCATATAGACATTGCAATATCTCATATCAATGGTATACTTTGCCCAAGGGTTTTCGCGTACGTGATTTCACATATATAGACAGTCGACGAGCGCTCATTTCGGTGCTCACTGATCAAAACGGTCAGCGAATCAAGTCGAAAAGATGAATTGTGCTTCGTGTGTCCCTGGCAATGACAATTGCAATTAATTAGTTTGTAAACACAATATGGAAAATAAGTTATATGTAGGTGGTTTGCCTTATTCAACTACTGAAGATTCATTACGAGCAGCTTTTTCACAAGCTGGAAACGTAACTGCAGCTCAAATTATCATGGATAAGATGACAGGCCGATCAAAAGGTTTTGGATTCGTTGAAATGGCAACTGCTGAAGAAGCACAGAATGCAATTGCAATGTATCATGGCAAGGACTTCGAAGGACGAATGCTTACAGTAAATGTAGCTCGACCTAAGGAAGAAGGTGCACCACGACGATCTTTCGGTGGTGACCGAGGTGGACGAGGAGGTTTCGGCGGTGGAGACCGTGGAAGCCGAGGTGGATTTGGTGGTGGAGACTACGGTCGAGACCGACGATCTTCTTGGTAATATCTCACTTACATCCGCTCTATGCTTACAACGCATAGAACATGATGATAAACAAAAAACACCCCAAAGGGTGTTTTTTGTTTTGTTGATGTGGGGTATAATAATACACGTTAGTAAAAGCGTAATTAAAAATAAAGAAATATTTTATGAAATTTACATCTCGAAATGTTGACCTTGGTCTTCTTTTGCTCCGTATCGTAGTTGGAGGAGTATTCATTAACCATGGCCTTATGAAGCTTACAAATATGCAGGGAACTATTGGTTTCTTCGACTCTCTTGGTTTTGGACCATTTCTCGCATATGCAGTAGCTCTTATCGAAACTATTGGAGGACTCTTCATGGTCCTTGGTCTTTGGACGCCTGTAATTGCAATTCTTTTTGCAATTATCATGCTTGTAGCAATCTTCAAAACAAAGATGGGTAACTTTAGCAAAGCTGAACTCGACCTCGTTATGCTCCTTGCTTCTGCAGCAGTATTCTTCGCTGGAAATGGTAAGTATGCAATTAAAGGTAAAACAAATAATACGACACCTACGGTGTAACAATGAATGTCTATCGTCGCTTTCTTCATATATTAAAGCAAAGAGGCGAGGATCTTGTCTTATTTGAAATCACAATGCGCGCGATCGGAATTCTGGTCGGCGCTTTTGTGTCTATTTCTATCCCGCATATTATCAAGATAAATCTTGAATCACTCGCGGGTGTACCCATTTTCAACCCTCAAAATATTTTCTTTATTTGTGTATTGGCAATTTCAATTACTGTGCTGTTATATCTTGCACTTCTCGAAATTGTCGGGCTGTGCCATATTGCTCATTCGATTCAAAGGCATGATAGGCCAAGTATTGTGGCTACAATACGTTTTTCTGCTAAAAAAGCATTGCATATTGTGCATGCATATGGACTCACTGGAGTATTACTTGTATTTATTGGGGTAATTATCTTTCCGATACTCAATATCAATCCAAGATTATTCCAGATATTTGATCTACCTCTCTCACTGTATAAAGAAAGTGCATTTCCAGATATTGCAGGTACGGTACGAACTGTATTTTATATTACACTTGGATATGTAGGCTTTAGATCGATATTCTCTTTCCATATCTTTGCTTCAAAGCAACATTCATTATTTAAAAGTGTTAAAGAATCATGGGCGCTCACGAAATTACATAAAAAACCACATGAAGTATTAGCATGGGGAGTTTTTGTGCCAATCATCGTCACAGTCGGATTATTTTTATTCTCAGTTATCTTGTTTTTTATTGGGATTGGACTTATAAACACTCTGGTCAATATACTGTTTTCAGTATTTCCACAACATATCTCTCTCATGCTCTATGCCAGTTGGGTCTATGTTATTACCGCTGTCCTCTCAGTCCTTATTGCACCTGTCTCAATTACTACAATCTGTGCATATGTAGAAGTGCGGATGCCGAGAGTATTAGGTAGAGATTCATCGCATATCCTCGAGCGTCTTCCACATCACCTCGCCGGATGGAAAGTGCTCCATAAAAAGAAAAATATCCTTATTGGAGGTCTATTGGCATTTATTATCTTTGCACTTGTTGCCCAATACAATATCCAAGTGTTTGCACCCATTGAACAGCCGCCACAAATTATCTCGCATCGTGGAATTGATAGAGACGAAAATACAATCAAAGGATTCACTATGGCACTTGAGCAAGGTGCAGAAGGGATTGAGACCGATATTCAAAGACTAAAGGATGGGACACTTGTTGTGTTCCATGATGATTCACTCGATAGGTTATACGATATCGACATGCGTCTTCGTGATGTGGATCGTGATGATCTACAAAAGTTACAGGTGGACATAGTGTTTGCTGACGAAGTGATTGATCTCATTGTAAAAAACAAGAAAGATTCACTTCGTGAAAAACGTCAATGTGCTACATGGTTACTGGAAATAAAATCATATGAAGGTTCTATGGCAGTAGTTCAAATGGGAAGTACCTTATTTGAAATATTAAAACAAAAAAACATACTTGATTGTGTTTTTGTTGGCTCATTTGATCAACAAGCAATTAGCGATTTGGAAATAATGTATCCAGAATTACAAACAAATATGTATTTGATTGGTCAACCTGAACATGTACATACAACAAAGACAGTAGATGCCTATACAATCGAACATACAAGTATAGAGTCTATTAAGCCAAACCTTCCATCGGGTGCTTTGTTTTTTGCCTGGACAGTAAATGCTTTATCGGACATGAAAAGAGTTTCTGCGCTTGGGGTACAGGGAATTATCACTGATAGAATCGATGTATTGCAGACCTATATCCTACAGAGTTTTAAGCAGGATAAAGAAGGGAGGGGGGTGGTACGTATTTTTGGAAAATGGTTCATCATCGACCTTAGCACACTATGGAAATTCAATATCCGATATACACTTTAATGATATAATGTATGTATTATAAGTTTAGTGATACAAACCATGAATATCATCATCAAAGGTTCGCAAATTGAAATCACTGAGGCAATACAAGTATATTTAGAAAAAAAGCTTGAAGGGCTCTCAAAATTTCT